>JABUFC010000043.1 GCA_013314715.1 Bacteroidales bacterium
GTAATTATTTTTTAATTTTTAAATTAAGGTCACATGGAATACGCCATTCGAATAAAGAGCAAGGCTTATTTGTGAGTGATAATTTCATTTTCGGTTGCTGTGAATTTATTCTCATGGCTATTTCATAATTAAGATTTTCTGTAAAGTTACAAAAATGCTTGCATATTAATAATTTAGTAAGCAAAATATTTTCGAATTAACTCATAAAATTCGTTAAATATCAAAGCATTGCTTGCCATAATTTCTTTACCAAACAAATAATTGTTTCCTCCTTTAAAATCGCTTACTTTGCCTCCTGCTTGTTGAACTAAAAAAGCACCAGCAGCTACATCCCAAGCATGTAGGCTATATTCGTAAAATGCATCTACTCTACCGCAAGCCACGTAAGCTAAATCGGTAGCAGCACTTCCAAGACGACGAACACCATGACTGTTTTTAAATAAATAATCGAGCGTTTGTAACATCGACTGTATGCGGCTATAATCGTAATATGGAAAACCTGTTGCCACTAAGCTATCTTTGATAGTAGCAGCCTTACTCACATGAATTTCACGATTATTCATATAAGCTTTGCCACCTTTCCATGTATAAAAACATTCTTGTTGACCAATTTCGTAAATCACACCAATAACAGGTTCCTGTTGATGATACAATGCTACCGAAATAGCAACCGGCGATAAATGATGAATATAATTTGTTGTGCCGTCTAAAGGGTCAATAATCCAAGTAAATTCACCTTGTTGTTGAGCAATAGTTTCTTCTTCTGTAATAAAAACAGACTCTGGTAAGAGCTTCTTTAAACCTTCTACTAATTGCTGTTCGCTTTGTTTATCAACATAGGTTACAAAGTTGTGCAATCCCTTAACTTCAATATTGGTTTGTTGAAGCTTTTGCCATTCGCCTAAAATAAACTGGGCTGTTTGTTCAACCAGCTCACACGTCTTTTTACAAAGTATTTCGTAGTTTTTCATTATTCACTTTTAGCTTTTAAATTTCATTTACAACATTATTTCTCCTCTTACAGATTTCGATTCATCATCCCAATGCAAGAGTTTCACAGGGACAATAGTATTAATGACATCTGTATGAAAAGGAATAGAAACTTTGATATAATTATCGGTAAAACCCGATAACTGTTGATTTTTATTTTTGCGTTCTATTAACACTTGGCGAATAGAAAGCAAATTTTTATTCACAAACTGAAGATGTTTCTCGTTTGATAAGTCGTGCAATAATTTACTTCGATTTTTCTTAACTATTTCGGGTACTTTATTGGGTAAGGTAGCCGCAAGTGTTCCTTTTCGTTCCGAATACTCAAACACATGAAGATAAGCAAAATCTAATGAACGAAGCAAGCTAAGCGTTTCGTCGAAGTGCACATCGGTTTCGCCAGGAAATCCAACAATTACGTCTATTCCGATACCTGTTAAAGGGTCTTTATCTAAAATATATTGAATTTTATCGATAAAAAGCTTGGTATCGTATCGTCTTTTCATCGCTTTTAAAATATCGTCTGAACCTGATTGTAAGGGAATGTGAAAATGAGGCACAAAACGTTTTGAGCTTAACACAAAATCGATAATCTCGTGGGTTAACAAATTGGGTTCAATCGACGAAATACGATAACGTTCAATATTTGTTTGCCGTTCTAAAGCTTGAATTAGATCAAAAAAAGTCTCTTGAGTTGTATGACCATAATCGCCGATATTGATACCTGTTAAAACCACTTCTTTAATACCATGTTGAGCTATTTCATTTGCCTGTTGGACTATCTCATCGACAGAAGCATTGCGACTACGTCCACGAGCAAAAGGAACTTTGCAATAGGCACAAAAATAATTACAACCATCTTGCACTTTCAGAAACGAGCGGGTTCTATCGCCCAACGAATAAGCTTTGAAAAATGATGTTTCATGTTCTTCTTGCTGAATATTTTTTTGTTTTGATATTTGTTTTAAAAAATTATTGAATTGTGCTTTCTCGTCGTTACCAAAAACAAAAGTAACCCCTTCTATTTTTTCCAAGCTTTCGGGGTCAACATCGACATAACAGCCTGTAACAAATACTTTGGCATGAGGATTTTTACTTTGCAGATGTCGAATAGCATAACGTGATTTTTTGTCGGCAGTTTGAGTTACCGTACAGGTATTAATAACAATTACCTCCGCTTTTTCAACTTCGGAGGTAACTTTATATCCATTTTGTTCGGCTATGCGCTTTAAAGTAGAGGTTTCGGTAAAATTAAGTTTACACCCAAGGGTGTTAAAATAAATAAAGGGCATTTTTATATTAATTATCCATGGCTTTTACAACTTCATCTGTCATTTCGAGGTTATGCCATACATTCTGAACATCGTCATCTTCTTCGAACTCATCAATCATTTTTAAGACTTTTTGAGCAGCTTCCACATCGAGCGTTTTATAATCGTTAGGAATACGGCGTAATTCTGCATTTTCGGGTTCTAATCCCATTTCTTCGAGCTTTTTATTCACTTTGCCAAAACTTTCCATCGGGCAAGTAAGAACTAAAACATCATCGTTATCTTCAATATCTTCAATACCAGCATCAATAACTTCGAGTTCAAACTCTTCCATATTTTTGATTTGATTCTTAGGAAGGGTAAAAACACCTTTACGTTCAAACAAAAAGCTTAATGAGCCATTGGTACCCATGTTGCCCCCACGCTTATTGAAAATTGCGCGAATATTGCTTACTGTGCGGTTATTGTTATCGGTCAAACATTCAATAAATATAGCAACTCCACCTGGTGCATAACCTTCAAATGTTACTTCTTGTAAATTGGAACCTTCAGAGTTTGCTTTATTGATTGCTCGTTGAATGTTGTCCTTGGGCATATTTGCACCCTTAGCATTTTGAATAGCAATACGAAGACGAGGATTGGTTTCGGGATTGGGACCACCTTCCTTAATAGCAATTTGAATTTCTTTGATTATTCTAGAAAAGATTTTAGAACGCTTTGCATCTAAAGCTCCTTTTTTACGTTTAATGGTTGACCACTTATTATGACCTGACATAAATTGTTAGTTTTTAAATTAAGACTGCAAATTTGCACAATTATTAGTTAAATTCAAAATCCATTTATCATCATAAATGGTGTACTCATAATTTCATTTGTAAATAAAAAATTTGTTTAACCTTATCTTAAAGATACATATCAAGTGTCTGACTCTGTAAATATTCTTTAAATTCCTTAGCCATACGCATCGTTACATTGTTCATAATACACCGGTCGAAATTACAAATTTCTTTATCTAAAGGGCATTTATTAATTTCGAGCGTTCCTTCGATGGCTTCATATAAATCTAAAAAATTTACATCTTCGGGCTTTTTTCTTAAAACAAAGCCTCCTGTAGGACCACGTTGTGAATACAGAAATCCAGCCTTTACAAGTCGCTGAAAAATTTTAGCAACATGATGTTTTGAAGTATCGGTATATTCAGCAATCTCCTGAACATTCACAGGATGTTTACTACGAGCAACTATAATCATTCCGTGTAAGGCTATAGAAGCAGCTTCGGTAAGTGTAACAATTTTACCCATATAAAAAAATATTTGTAGTAATTGATTACGCAAATGTACAAACAATCTTTTATTAAAACAATTATTATTTTTGCCACATGGATTTTTTTATTATTTTAATCGTTGCTATAAGTCTTAGCTTTGATACTTTCGCTATATCGGTTTCAAGTGGCATTGCTTATCAGGAAATAAAGTTTTTGGAAGCATGTAAAATAGCCTTAACGCTCGCATTTTTCCAAACTCTTATGCCCTTTGCCGGATGGAGTTTTGGCATACAAATTCGTTCCTATATCGAACATATTGACCACTGGCTTGCTTTTGGCTTACTTTTATTTTTAGGACTTAAAATGATTCGCGAAGCATTTAAAAAGAATGAACATAAAGAATTTAATCCCTTACATCCTTTTACTTTAATTACTATTGCAATTGCAACAAGTATCGATGCTTTAGCCGTAGGTTTTACATTCTCGCTTATTAATATTCCTATAATCATCGCTGGAATAATTATTGGAGGTGTTACATATATAGCATCTATGACCGGTATTCTAATTGGTAAAAGCCTTAAAACTCAAAATCCTGCCATTATAGATGTTATTGGTGGTCTCATTCTTATAGCTTTAGGCACTAAAATATTAATAGAACATTTAACTCGTTGATCATGAAAAAAATAAAAAATCCTTATTCTAAAATTGAAACATATAATTGTTTTGGCTGTTCGCCCAATAATCCCATAGGGCTTCATTTAAATTTTGTATTAGAAGACGACGAAGTAATTTGTAAGTGGACACCATCGCATTATTACGAAGGTTGGCATAATATTTTACATGGGGGCATTCAAGCTACTTTAATGGACGAAATTGCTAGTTGGACAGTCCTTTCACTACTAAGAACCTCTGGCTTTACTATAAAAATGAATATTCAATTGCATAAAAATGTTTTTATTAGCGATGGTGAAATAACACTCAAGGCTAAACTAAAAAATAAAAAACTAAATTTAGCCACAATAGAAACCCAAATCTTTAACTCTAAACAAGAACTCTGCACAGAAGGAGAGTATGTTTATTATGTTTATTCACAAGAAATTGCCAAACAACGTTTTCATTTTCCTGAAAACGAAGACGAGCTTTTTGAAGAATAATACCAGTTCTTTTTCAACCCCAAATAAAAACCCATAAGCGAAGGTAGTAAAATATTAAAAAACCATAACAACGTATAAGCCATAATAATCACTACATCATTTATATACAATTCAGTAAATATTAAGATTCCAATATTCGATCGAACCAACAATTCAGACAACGAAGTAGTAGGTATAATGGTAGTTAATAAAAAAGAAAGAGCAGCATAAGGTAAAAAATTAACAAAATGAAAATTTACACCTAGAGCCATAAAGAGTAAATACAATTGAAAAGTAAAAACCATATAACGAATCATTGAAAGTCCTATTAATCGAAGAATATCATAAAAAGTATAAGCTTTTACAAAATATACAAATGCTAACCATTTGTTAGGGCAAAAAAGACTTAAAAGACGAATTATCGGTTTAAAAAAAACAAATAACAAAACAGTAATAGTAGTTAATATTACAATATATAAAACAGGTACATAATAAAAAGAAGTAATAAATAACATTGCCCCCACCCCCATTAATAAAGTTACAGATAATTGTGCTAAACTTGCTAATAAAGACGACAAAATGCCTTTTACTCTATTGGATTTCGATAATACCATCACTTTTCCAATAAACTCACCCGTTCTGTTGGGAAAAATATTAGAAACAGCAACTCCCATCAATACTGCTTTAAATGAACTTAATAAAGAGATTGGTTCTATTGGTTTATTCACAAATTTCCATTTAACAGCTTCAATTCCCCAATTGGCAATAACTAAAACCAACACCCACATTAATATAAAAACATCTATGTTTTGAAGCAATACAGTTAAATGATTCCCATCTATTTTATTACTTAAAATATAAAATCGATGATAAAAAAAGAGCAGCGATAAAATAAATATCGTCCATGCCAGCAATTGATAACTATATTTTTTAAAAAAAGTTCTCACTCTGCAACAATTAACTTACCTGTACTATATGATTTTTGTTCTATTAAATAAGGCTTACCATATACATAAACATGTCCAGAACTAAATAAATTTGCCCCCACTTCTTTTTCTACATTTACATAAAAGTTTCCTGTCGATTTGTGTGTTATATAATTATATCCTGTTTTAAAATTACGTGCATGAATATAGCCATACCCCATTGCCCATAAAAAACATATCCCAGCCGACCCGCTAATATAAGTATCGCCTGTTCCTGCATTTTGAGAATACGAAAAATAACCACTTTTTACAAGTAATGAAACTTTTGAAATATCACTCCAGTTATCAACTCTTATTGTATCATTTCGTAAAGTATCTAATAAATAAAAATCGCCACTACCATATAAATCAATATATTTAAAAGCAGGCGAATATATATGAACTTCAATGCGTTTATATTTTCGCAACCAATTACATCGATTTAAATTAGTAATTGCAAGGGTTTCATTAGTTAACTCAGTTTTAATATAAGGTAAAAGCTTGCTTCCTGTTTTTATCACTACTTTAGTTTGGCTATCCAAATGCCAATATACATTCATCAAACTATTAATACGTAAACGCTTAAAATTCGAAAAATATCGAGTCTGTTGCGTCTCTTCGCCATACGAATGAAAGCACTTAGAACCCTTTTGACATGAACTTAAAAACAAAAATAAACATTCTACAATAAAAATAAAGAAAAAAATTTTTTTTATCACATCTTTTATCATTTTTAACTACTAAATTTGCAGGCTCAAAAAAAATGTAAATTTGGCTAAAAAATCTAAACATAAAAAGAATGTATTAAAAAAACTTATCATAATAATTTTTACCTTTTTAATTATTATTTTAGGCTCAATTGCTTACTCTTATTATAATAAAATTTACAAAGAAAATGTTCGTATAGATCTTAAAGACGAATTTGTTTATATACCAACAGGTTCAAGCTTCGAAGACGTAGTAAGAATCTTAACGAAAGAACATATTTTAAACGATATTGCCTCGTTTGAATGGCTTGCTGAGCTAAAAAAATATAACCAACACGTAAAACCCGGAAGATATCGAATAAAAAAAGGCATGAACAACAACGAACTTATCAATTTATTGCGAAGCGGAAAACAAGAGCCTGTAAAACTTATTATTCGTGGTTTTAGAAACTATCAGGTATTAGCAGGTTATATTTCGCACAAACTCGAAGCTGACTCCAACAGTATTTGCGAACTTTTCGAAAACGAACTGATAGCACAACAATACGGCTTTAACAAACAAAATTTTCTATGTATCATTATTCCCAATACCTACGAATTTTATTGGAACACTTCTGCTTCTGAATTCATAGAACGTATGGCCAAAGAATATAAAATTTTTTGGAACGATGAACGAAAAAAAAGGGCTCAAGAAATAGGTTTGTCGCAAACCGAAATTGCGATTTTAGCTTCTATTGTTCAATTAGAAACAAATAAAAAAGATGAGATGCCAGATATAGCAGGAGTCTATATTAACCGACTAAAAAAAGGAATGCTGCTACAAGCCGACCCAACGGTTATCTATGCTGTTGGCGATTATTCTATTCGCAGAGTAAAACAAGAACATTTAACTTACGACTCTCCCTATAACACATATTTATATAAAGGATTGCCACCTGGTCCTATTTGTATCGCTTATCCACATTCAATTGATGCAGTTTTACATTATAAATTGCATAATTTTTTGTATTTTTGTGCCCGCAATGATTTTTCGGGCTACCATGTATTTGCTAAAACATTAGAAGAACATTTAAATAATGCACGAAAATATCAACGCGAACTAAATAAAAAGAAAATATATTAACCTATGGTAAGAATTAAATTTGGTACCGACGGATGGCGAGCCATTATTGCTAAAGAATTTACAGTTGATAATGTTGTAAGAGTTACATTAGCAGTATCGCGTTGGCTCAAAGCCAAACACAAAAAACCGAGTGTTGTAATAGCTTACGATTATCGCTTTAATGGTAAAATATTTTCAGAAACGGTTGCTAAAATCTTAGCTAATAATGAAATAAAAGTTTTCTATTGCCCTATACCAACCTCAACCCCAGCTCTTTCGTTAGGTGTTGTTCAAAACAAAGCCAATTTAGGAGTAATGATTACAGCTAGCCACAACCCACCCGAATATAATGGATATAAGCTAAAAGGTAGTCATGGAGGTCCACTACTCGAAGAAGACACCAAAGAAATAGAAACACTTATACCTGATGATCACGACTTAATAATCGATTCACTTAAGTGGGAAGAATTTGTAAAAAAAGAAATTATCATTGAAACAAACCTCGAGGATGCTTATGTAGAACATGTTCATAAACATTTTAACATCGAAAATATAAAAAAATCAGGATTTAATTTTGCATTCGATGCTATGTATGGCGCTGGTCAAAATATTATGCGTCGATTATTTCCCGAAATACCTCTTTTGCACTGCGAAGCTAATCCATCATTCAAAGGCATACCACCTGAACCGCTATTAAAAAATCTTCAAGAGTTCAGTAATTTTATTGCCCATAATGGCAAAATCAATGTGGGGTTAGCTGTTGATGGCGATGCCGACCGCATTGCACTTTTTGACTCTAAAGGTAATTATGTCGATTCGCACCATATTATATTATTACTCACTTATTATTTAGCCTATTACAAAAAAATGACAGGCAAGGTAGTAACCGGCTTCTCAAGTACTGTTAAAGTTGAAAAATTATGCGAAAAATATAATCTACCTGTACAACGTGTTCGTATAGGATTTAAAGATATTTGCAAGGTTATGCTCCACGAAGATGTTTTAGTAGGTGGCGAAGAATCGGGTGGAATCACCATTAAAGGGCATATACCCGAACGCGATGGCATTTGGATGGGGCTTACCATATGGAATGCATTGGTTGAAAGTGGCAAAACACTTGAACAACTCATCGAAGAAATTTATGCAATAACTGGTAAATTCTATTACTCACGCTACGATTTGAAAGTAGATGAAACTCTTAAAAAAGCGGTTATAAATGCTTGCAAAAACGAAACATTCACAGCTTTTTCAGGTGAAAAAATTATTCGCACCGAAACGCTCGATGGTTACAAATATTTCTTTAACGAAAACGAATGGCTTATGATTCGTCCTTCAGGTACAGAACCACTTTTACGCATTTATTCAGAAGCTTCAAGTCCCGAAAGAGTAGAAAATTTTATAAAATCGGGTCTAGAAAGTGTACAAAATTTGAAAATTAAATAATTTATTGTATCTTTGCACCCGCAAATTCTTCTATATGAAGAATAATTTTTGGAGAGATGGCAGAGTGGTCGAATGCGGCGGTCTTGAAAACCGTTGTGCTCGCGAGGGCACCGGGGGTTCGAATCCCTCTCTCTCCGCAAAAAAAGAGACTAATTCAAGATAGAGTTAGTCTCTTTTTTATTTTTAAAATTTAAGTCATAACTTGTATCAGCAAAATGAAAAGATGGCTATTTCATATAATCATAACGATAATCAATTGGTGGTAGCAACGTTTCCTTAATGGTGCGTGGACTAACCCAACGTAATAAATTCAGGTGACTACCGGCTTTGTCATTCGTTCCTGAACCACGAGCCCCACCAAATGGTTGCTGCCCAACCATTGCTCCCGTCGGCTTATCGTTGAAATATAAATTACCCGCTGCAAAACGCAAGGCTCGGCATGCCCGAATGGTAGCATAACGGTCGTATGAAAATATACTGCCCGTCAAAGCATAAGGCGAAGTTTGGTCAACAAGTTGTAGAGTTTCATCAAATTTATTGTCTTCGTAAACATAAATAGATAATACAGGACCGAATATTTCTTCTTCCATGGTTTTAAAATGCGGGTTCTTAACTTGAATTACGGTAGGTTCAATAAAATAGCCTTCCTGGTCATTGCCTTTACCACCAAATAAAATTTCAGCCTCATTCGATTTTTTGGCATATTCTATATAAGTCATAATTCGGTTAAAAGCCTCTTGGTCAATTACTGCATTCATAAAATTATTCAAATCGTCCACACCACCCATTTTTATGGTTGCAAGTTCATCAAGCATTTTCTGTTTAATGTCGGTCCATAACGTCTGCGGAATGTAAGCTCTCGATGCTGCAGAACATTTTTGTCCTTGATATTCAAACGCTCCGCGGATCATTGCGGTTACAACTTCTTCTATATTAGCCGATGGGTGAACCAAAATAAAATCTTTTCCTCCTGTTTCGCCAACAATTTTAGGATACGAACGATATTTTTCGAGGTTTTGATTGATTTGTGACCACAAACCTCTGAAAGTTTTAGTAGATCCGGTAAAATGAATTCCGGCAAATTCTCGATGGCTCAATACGATATCGCTAATCACTTGCCCTTTACCCGGAATAAAATTGATAACTCCATCGGGCAAACCAGCTTCTTTAAATATTTTCATCAACAAATAATTCGACAATAAAGCAGTTGTTGAGGGTTTCCACACAACCGTATTACCCATAAGTACTACCGATGCGTTTAAATTAGCCGCTATTGCTGTAAAATTAAAGGGTGAAATACTGTAAATAAAACCTTCGAGTGGACGGTACTCTACCCTATTTATGACCTCCTCGGTAGTTACAGGTTGCGATTCGTAAATTTTTGAAGCAAAATAATTGTTGAATCTCAAATAATCAATCACTTCGCATGCCGCATCGATTTCTGCTTGAAAAGCATTTTTCCCTTGTCCATGCATCGTTGTAGCATTGAGTAAATAGCGATATTTCTTACTAATAAGTTCTGCTGCTCGTTGAAAAATTGATGCACGTTCTACCCACGATAATTCCATCCATGATTGTTTAGCGTTCAGGGCTGCATCGATTGCCATTTGCACATGTTCGGGCTGTGCCATATGATACTCAGCCAACACATGACGATGGTTATGCGGCATAACCACTTTCCCTTTTTGACCGGAATAAATTTCTTTTCCACCAATAATTAACGGAATTTCAACTACTTCATTTTTCACTTTGTTGAGTGCTTCAATTAATAAAGCTCGTTCTTTTGAACCTTCTGCATAATTAATAAATGGTTCATTTTTAGGTTCTTTGAATTGATATATTGCATTATTCATAGGTGATATTTTTTTTGACAAAGATAATTATTTTTATTTAGACTTATTCTATTTTTAATAATTTTATATTTTTTTAATAGACTAAATGTTTAGTTTGAAAATAGTTATTGGTATAACCAAAAACATCACCTATTTTTGTTTCATTTTAAAATGCGTACTTATGCTGGAAGATTACTTTAAACCATATAGAAATAATACCATTGGTATAGACCAAACTTACGAAACGCCTTATGGAACAAAAAAAATCATTTATGGCGATTGGATAGCAAGCGGTCGGTTATATAAACCCATAGAAGATAAAATAAGCTACGAAATAGGTCCTTTTGTTGCCAATACGCACACCGAAACAAGTGAAACAGGACGAAGATTAACCTTGGCATATCACGAAGCTCAACACATTATAAAAAAGCATGTAAATGCAGGTCCCAACGACGTTATCATCAGTGCAGGCTCAGGCATGACGACCGTTATCAATAAACTTCAACGCATCTTAGGTTTTCGTCATTGTGGAATAGTGATGAACAAACAATGCTTAAAAGAACGTGAACGCCCGGTAGTGTTTATAACCCATATGGAACATCACTCCAATCATACCTCTTGGTACGCAAGTGTAGCCGATGTTGAAATCATTAAACCCACCAACGACTTACTTGTAGATTTAAACGACTTAGAAGAAAAACTCAAAAAATACAAAGACAGAAGCTTTAAAATAGCATCGGTTACAGCATGTTCTAATGTTACGGGCATACGCACACCTTATTACGAAATAGCTAAAATTATGCATCAACACGGTGGCTTATGCTTTGTCGATTTTGCTGCATCGGCACCCTACGACGAAATAAATATGCATCCATCCGACCCTTATGCTAAACTAGATGCTATATTTTTCTCACCACACAAATTCTTAGGTGGCCCGGGTTCAAGCGGAATTTTGATTTTCGACCGATCTATGTATCATAATACCATTCCCGACCAACCAGGTGGAGGCACAGTCGATTGGACTAATCCATGGGGTGAATATAAATTTGTGGACGATATTGAAGCACGTGAAGACGGAGGAACACCAGGATTTTTACAAACCATTAAAGCAGCCCTTACCATCAAATTAAAAGAACAAATGACCATCGAAAAAATCAATACTCGCGAACATTATATGGTCGAATACATGATGCCACGCCTACAAAACATTGAAGGGATTCAGATACTTGCCCATGAACATCATCATCGTTTGCCTGTTTTTTCATTTTATCACCCCAATATACATTACAACCTAATAGTAAGACTATTAAGTGATTTACATGGGATACAAGTAAGAGGTGGATGTGCCTGTGCCGGTACTTATGGACATTATCTTTTAGAAGTTAGCTATGAAGAATCGAAAAAAATAACTGAAAAAATAAATCATGGCGATTTATCCGAAAAACCAGGTTGGGTTCGATTATCGTTACATCCCATTTTATTAGATAACGAAATGGATTTTATTATCGAAGCGATAAAAGACATTGTAAAAAACTATAATACCTATAAGAATAATTATCAATACCATTCGAAAACTAATGAATTTATATATACAGGACATCCATTTGAAAACGAGCATTATATTGATCAATGGTTTAAATTTTCTGAAAAATAACTTTTTAAGTTTGTTAATAACTTGTTTATAGTTTTTAATCAAAAAAATAAAAAATCATGTATTTTATAACTTATCTTTGCCATACTAACCAATTTAGTAATCCTTATGAATCAAATATCAACTATCCTCTTAGGATTACAATTACCCTCAAAAATTAATTTACAAGAAATAAGCGATATCATTTTTAATTTTAATCAAAATTTAGTTAACCAATCAATTGGCAAAATACTTAAAGCCACAATTCATAAAAAAATTCAAAGCGATAAAAATATTTTAGTTATAAATATAATGCCATGTAACAGCCCTACATTTGATCACATCTTACAAAATTTTACTAATTTGAAGTTTTTTAAACGTTACATTATTACTGAAATTCAAAACTTAAAAAAAGACAATATACCATTAGACACATTTATCGAATATATTGAAAAATCAAAATTAATTTTTTTCCCTATAAATAGCATTCCTCAATGCATTATTAAAGCTATCTATCAACATCTTTATGAAATTTCTGGAGATATAATTTGGTTCAATTATAAACCTATTCGCATCGATAAAGGTAAATATTATGCTCGTCAGCTTTATTGTGAATTAAATTTAGATTGTATTAAAACTCCAGATGGTTATAAAATCCCTAGCGATGCTATTATTCATGTAGAAGCCGATAATCTTTTACCTCAATATCATAATAAACAAATAATTCTTGCTGTAATAGAAGAACACGAAAACAAAAAAGTTAGCGAATTACTAACTCAAAATTATATTATCATCAATAACTAACTTATTTGCCAATACAAAAACGGCTAAATATTTCATTCAATACTTCTTGCGAAGGTATTTCTCCTATGACTTGCGACAAGTGCATATTTACCATTTTTAATTCTTCGGCTAATAAATCGGTTGCAATATTATTTATTATAGCCTCTTTAGCATTTTGAGCTGCTTGCAGAGCTAAAATTAAAGCATTATATTGACGCGCATTTGTAATAATATTTTCACTCCCAGTTACATGTAACGATTGAACAAAATCATACATTTCATCCATTAACAACTCTATATGAAGTTTAAATTTAGCAGAAATAGCAAATACTTTAGGAATTAACTGATTTATTTTTAATGTTAATTCACCTAATTCTGAAGCAGAAACTTTATCAATCTTATTCAAAACTACCAATAATTGTTGTCCTTGATGAAGTTGATTTTTCCAATAATCAATAGAAGATTTAATAACATCCCATTTATCATTGGCATTTACTAATAGTAAAAGTAATTTGGCTTCGGAAGCTTTTTTTATGGCTAACTCTACGCCAATTTGTTCTATTTCATCAGTAGTTTTTCTAATTCCCGCTGTATCTATAAAACGAAAAGTAACACCCTTATAAGTAAAAGAATCTTCAATAACATCACGAGTCGTTCCTGGAATAGACGAAACTATTGATCGCTCATCATTAAGCAACGCATTCATAAGAGTCGATTTACCCACATTTGTTTCGCCTACAATAGCAATTAAAACACCTTTTTTTATTGCATTTCCATAATCGAATGAAAGTGAAAGTTTATGAATTCGCTCAATAAAATTGTTTAATAAATTCAAAATTTTATCTCTGCTAGCAAATTCAACATCTTCTTCCGAAAAATCAAGTTCTAATTCAACTAACGATAATAACTGTAATAATTTTTCTTTTATCAATCGTATTTCGTTTCCAATACCCCCTCTCATTTGTTGCATAGCAATAGTATGCGAAAGACTATTACTCGAAGTAATTATATCATGAACCGCTTCGGCTTGCGTTAAATCCATTTTACCATTTAAGTAAGCTCGCAACGAAAATTCGCCAGGCTGAGCTAAACGAATGCCATTATTTTGTAAAACTTTCAATATCTCTTGTTGAATATACAAGGATCCATGTAAATATAACTCAACTAAATCTTCTCCAGTATAGGATTTAGGAGATCTAAACAAGGCTAATAGACCATCATCGAGTAATTTTTGATCATAATGTATTTCAATACGATACAATTGGCTTGTTTTACACTTATTTATATTAATTTCTGAATTTTTAAATACGATTATCTTCGATAACTTATCAATAATATTTGAACCACTAATACGAATAATTGCAATAGCAGATTGAACTCCACCAGTTGCTATTGCACAAATATCATCTGTTTGATACATCTTTTTTGCTACAAAGTTAAAAATAAGGAATGATATTTTTCTTTTTTAAAAAATAAAGATTTATTACTTTTGAACAGAATTTTAAATTATGAGTGTATTAGTCAATAAAAACTCACGTGTTATTGTTCAGGGATTTACTGGAACAGAAGGTAGTTTTCATGCATCGCAAATGATTGAATATGGGACCAATGTGGTTGGGGGGGTTACACCTGGCAAAGGAGGCACTTTACATCTAAATAGGCCTGTTTTCAATACGGTACACCAAGCAGTTAAAGCTACCGGAGCCGATGTTTCAGTTATTTTTGTACCCGCTCCTTATGCTGCTGATGCTATTTTAGAAGCTGCCGATGGCGGCATTAAAGTCATTGTTGCCATTACCGAAGGCATACCTACTCAAGACATGATTAAAGTTAAAGCATATCTTAAACACAAAGATTGCAGGCTTATTGGTCCCAATTGTCCGGGTATCATCACTCCGGGCGAAGCAAAAGTAGGAATTATGCCCGGTTTCATTCATCAAAAAGGAATCATTGGAATTATTAGCCGAAGTGGAACTCTTACATACGAAGCCGTTGACCAAGTCACCAAATTAGGCTTAGGTCAAAGCACATGTATAGGCATTGGTGGCGACCCTATAATTGGTACTACTACTTTAGAAGCTGTAAAGCTTTTAATGGCTGACGAAGAAACAAAAGGAATAATTGTTATAGGCGAAATTGGTGGTCAAATGGAAACCGAAGCCGCTTTATGGATAAAAGACCATAAAACTAAACCTGTTGTCGGTTTTATAGCTGGACAAACAGCTCCAAAAGGTAGAAGAATGGGACACGCAGGTGCCATTATTGGAGGGGCAGACGATACCGCTGCTGCAAAAATGAAAATTATGCAAGAATGCGGCATAGCTGTGGTTCAGTCGCCTGCTCATATCGGAATAACAATGAAAAATCAATTAATTAAATAAGAAATTTAATATGGGATTATTAACAGGAAAAGTTTTAGTTGTAACCGGTGCCTCCAGAGGCATTGGACGCTCCATTGCACTTAAAGCAGCTCAAAATGGAGCCGATGTTGCATTTAGCGACCTTAAAGTTGATGATAATTTATTATCGCTCGAAAAAGAATTAACCGCTTTGGGCGTAAAAGCAAAAGGTTATGCTTCAGATGCTTCTAAACACGAAGATTCACAAAAATTTATCGACGAAGTAATAAAAGATTTTGGTAAAATTGATGCATTGGTAAACAATGCCGGTATTACACGCGATGCGCTACTCATGCGAATGACTGAAGAACAATGGGACTTAGTAATAAATGTCAACCTAAAATCGGTATTCAACTTAACCAAGGCTGTTCAAAAATACATGCTCAAACAAAAATATGGTTCTATTATTAATATAAGTTCAGTTGTTGGTGTTGGAGGTAATGCAGGACAGGCAAACTATGCAGCTTCTAAAGCGGGCATTATTGGCTTCACCAAATCTATAGCTAAAGAACTAGGTAGTAGAAACATTCGTTGCAACGCTATTGCACCTGGATTTATTGAAACAGATATGACAAAAACCCTTCCTCAAGAAGTAGTTCAAGGATGGTATGATAAAATTCCATTGAAACGTGGTGGTACACCTGACGAAGTCGCCAATGTAGTTGTCTTTTTAGCAAGCGATTTATCTTCTTATATTTCAGGCCAATGCATTAACGTTTGTGGTGCTATGCAAACCTAATCATTACTAAACATCATTAAACTATTAAGCCTTGATGATTCATTCTCAAGGCTTTTTTATTAAACAAAGAAACTAATAAACAAATAAATATTTAAAATTGACACAAATGCCCCTATTAAAAGCAAAATTGTTTTCTGAAACATGGTATTTTTGAATTTTCCCATCACTTTTTCGGAAGAAGTTAAATAAACCTGTAAGAAAATAGTAAATGGTAATTGAACACTCAAAAGCATTTGCGACCAAATTAACCCTTGAAAAGGGTTTGAAATAAATAATATAATAAGAATAGCTAAAATATAGGATATTGCTACTCCTAATTTTGAATGATTATCTTTAATATCGTATGGTTCTTTATGCATTCCTGCAAAGATTATCCCACCAGCCATACCAGAAGTAATAGATGAAGCTATACCTGAAAATAAAAGTGCAACGGCAAATATGATGGAGGCGTGCTTACCCAATAAGGGAGTTAATAAGTGTTGAGCTTGCTGTAATTCAACAACAGGCGTATGCGAACTGTAAAAAACCGAAGCAGCTAAAATGACAATAGCAGAATTTATTGCCCAACCCACTATCATGGACAATAATGTATCGATAAACTCAAATTTCAATTGCTTTTTAATTACTTTTTCCTCTTTCAAATGCCACTGTCGGCTCTGAATAACTTCTGAATGTAGGTATAGGTTATGAGGCATAACTACAGCACCTAAAATACTCATAATAATAACAATTGAGCCATTGGGAAAATTTGGCACAACCCATCCGGTAGCAGCTTGCCCCCAATCAACATCAATCAATGTCAATTCATATATAAATAAAATACCAATAATAGAAACAAAAGCAATAATCCATCGTTCAATCAATCGATATGAATTGGTATAAAGCATAATCATAGCAAAAGCCATCATCATAATTGAACCTATCTTAATAGGGATCCCTATTAGCATGTATAAGGCAATGGCTCCACCCAAAATTTCTGCCAATGAAGTGGAAACAGAAGCTAGCATGGCTGAAGAAAGCAACCATCGAGCAAATTTGGGTTTAGTATAAATGGCAGCAGCTTCTGATAAACATAAACCTGAAACTATACCAAGGTGAGCCACATTATGTTGTAGAACAATTAAAATAATTGTTGAAAGCGTAACCACCCAAAGTAACGTATAACCATACGAAGCTCCTGCAGCTAAATTCGATGCCCAATTACCCGGATCAATAAAACCAACTGTAACTAATAAGCCTGGACCAATATATTTGAATATATCAAGAGCCCCCAAAACAGGTCTGTAACCTTTTTTATCTATATTTTTCGAAAAGCCAAACATCCTTTATTTTATCTATTACTTTTCATTTCATTAAGTCTGCAAAGTTATAAATAATAAAACATAAAAAAACGCCCCTATTTGAGGCGTTTTTTTTAACATTATGATAAAAAAGAATTTTATCTAATAACCTTAAATTTCCAACTATGTTCGTTGTTAGAAATAGTTAAGAAATAAACACCTTGAGGTAAATGAGCTGTAGGTATTACAGTTTTTATCTCACTAATATTTGCATACGATTGTAAAGCAATAGTTCTTCCATCAACAGTTGTTAAATTTATAGTATAATTGCCTTGTGGCAAAGAGCTTGCTATAACGTTTAACTGAACTGTTGCCGGTGTCGGGTAAACCATAATATTTTGATATGGATTCGGAGTAACGCCAACCTGATTGCACACAAAAATGGAATCGGTTGCCGAACAAGTACCATTAGTTACCGTTACATAATACCAACCAAAAGCAGGAGCATCGAACATAGCGTTACTGCCTGTGATTGTTCCAGTTTCATTGCTCCAATGATACGAATCGTAAGGATATGGGTTATTTTGTAATGTCAAAGTGTAAGGCAAGAAAATGGGGTCAACACAAACGGTATCGCCACCGGATATATTAACCGTCAATACATAATGAACAACTGTATGTAAAACACTATCGTTCGAGGTATTGTAATCGGGAGCGTAACGAATCCAATATCTGAATAAATAAGTCGTTAATGCAGATAAATCAACATGCTGATTAAACGTATATTGAATAGAATCGCCTGCGTCCAATGGGCTAGATAAGCTTAAAAATTCTGCAACCGGTGTATTATTATTCAACTGATACCAAACATTTATTACTTCTCCGGCGTTAATAGATTGCGATGCTACGTTTTTAATCCAAATAGACAATGCTTCATCGTTGGTTAATCCACAAAGATAAGAAGTTGTGCTATCGATTGGCTTAACAAGAGCCACATCCGAAGGTTCAAATATTTTAAAATCGTCAAATGCAAAACCTTCGTATGAATTAACAGAGGCATCCGATCCAAAAACAATTCTAAATTTAACAAGGGGTTGTCCTGCCAACGATGCCACCGAATGCATACTTGTTACCCAAACAGCATTAGTACCTCCCGACCAACCATCTTGAGAACCAGAAAATAATAATCCGTTTATTGAATTATCGTTATACCAATTGTTGGGGTCGCCTAACACACCTATATGCTGCCATGTTAATCCACCATCGATAGATGCTTGTAAAGCAGCTCCATCATAACTACTTTCAGAATGAACAATTCTTTTTAACGAAACAAACGGATTAGTTAAAGTACTAAAATTAAAACAAGGACTTTCTATCCAACTGTTTTCGTTATTATTATAATTACCTGTCAAATTGGTAACCCAAGCATGAGTTCCCGAAGCGGCAGAATTAATAACAGTTCCAGCAGGCACACCATATTGCCATGAATTATTTACCCCACCTGAAATCCAATAACCATTATTCGCTTCAAAATCATCAAAATAAGGATAGGAAGTTATAAAAGGAGAACTACCTACTTGTTTCATTATTGTATCATTAGTATGATCTTGGTCGGCAACATCAATGGTATATGCTTTAATGTTATATACACCCGGAGTAGAAAAGTCGTAAGTAGCTGTAAAAGTGTATAATAACGAGTCACCTGGATTTAAAGTTGTTGCTATTGTTTCGATAACCGGTGTTCCATTATTAATGTTATATGCAGCCTGAATATTAGAGTAAGGTTGCGAAGCCAAATTCTTTATTTTAATCGTAATAGGCTCTGTAGTTGTCATACCACAACCCGTAACAGGCTGTGTAATTTGTGTTACAGCTAAGTCTAAAGTAGGTATCGGTTCGTAATTAAAATCATCGATATAAATGTAAGTATAAGTTGATTGAGTGGCATGCTTAAAAGCAATATATTCATCTGTTCCATTGTAATTTAAGAACGATACAACTTTTTCATTCCATACGGTACTACTTGGAATAGAAATAGTATCAAAAGGAGTGAACGTATTTTCATTATCGGGATTAGTCATTGTTCCAACAACCAATTTTTCAGTTGTATTACCTTTTAATTTAAAACGAATGCGATTTAAATGTGAAGGCAAATCGCTAAAACGTGGTGAAACTAATAACAAATGAGTTGTAGCACCCTGTGAACTTGAATTATATAAAGCCGCACAATTAGGTGAACTACTTGGCGATGAAGTCGATGTTTGAACATAAGCTGATGTTGTTGAAGCAATTACTTTCTTTGTCCAACATAAGGGTAAAGCAGGTGTAGTTACACCATCAAAATTTTGTGAATATGTAGCCGTTGTAGCATCGCAAGGTACATAGAAAACAAATGGTCCTGCCCAGAAACTAGTATCGCCAGCTCCACAAATAGAACGCACATAATAGCTATAATAGGTTCCCGATGATAATCCCGATATATTTACAGGATTTGTAAATGCTAGCTGGTTGGTACCTGAACCTAACGTAAATCCTTGTAAACCGTATTGTATTTGCCACTGAGTAGCACTACCCTGCTCTGTCCAACCTAATGTAGCCGATGATGATGTTTGATTGCTAACGGCAAGATTAATGGGTTTTGGACAAGTAACTACATGTATATCAATATCGTCAATAGCAATAGGTGGCTGATAATTAACATAAGCGTCATTGCGCCAAGTAAATATTAAACGTTTAATACTATTTGCAACGGTGTTATCAAAAAAGATAGTGTCAGTTTTCCAAGTAGAATTTTGATTATAATATTGCTTACCAATCTGATTTTGGGTAGGCAATGTTCCGGCTGTAGGTTCATATGTGGTGTTTTCTAAAAATACACGCATATAATCATATGAGCTCTCGCCTGTACCTTTCCACTTAAAAGTCATGACAAACTCAGAACCAGCTGGGAACTGAATATCGCGATATATATGCGATACACTCGTTACAGTTCCATCGTAATTATTGGTACTTCCATTTGTATTAGAAATGTAAGCCCCCTTTGTAGGACTAGCAAAAGCTGCTGTACCGGTAAACCATTTATTTGCTTGTGTGCCATTTACTACCGACCATCCGTTGAAATCATTTTCAAAATCCCATACATAAGGTAATGTTGCTGGGATTTGAGTTGTAGTAAAACTAATTGGACCAAGCCATAAACTCGAATCAGAAGCGTTACATTGAGCTAATACATAAGCTTGATAAGCAGTAGATGGATTTAAGGTTGTAAGATTATACGTTGTTGTATTTACATTTTGTATAAGACTGCCCGTACCATGAGTAAAACCTGCAGGTCCGTATTCAATATCCCATGAAGTTTCGCTTCCGCCAGCTGTCCATGATAAGGTAGCACTAGTTGCCATAACATTACTAACTTGTAAATTAGTTGGTTTTGGACAGGTCGGAATAGGTTCGTAACTAACATCATCAATATAAATATATTGATTGGTCATGCCTAAACCATGTTTAAAGGCTATAAATTGATTAGAACCATTATAATTGTTGAATGCTACTGTAAATTCTTGCCAATCAGTTGTCAATGTCATTATGGTTTGATAATTTGAAAATGTACCAGGGTTACCGGGATCAGTCATAGTTCCAACATATAATACTCCGGTGCCAGAACCTGCCATTCTTGCCTTGAAAGTGATTTGCGTTGTATGTGTAGGTAAATCAGAAAACTGTGGACTAATCAATAAAATATGTGTAGTTGATCCCGATGCAGTTGAATTGAATAATTGGGCACAATTAGGAGCAGTGCTTGGGGTTGTAGTGGTAGTTTGAACGTTAGGAGTACCGCCCGACGACATTACAATCGAAGTCCAACAATTGGGTAATGCAGGAGTGGTTACACCATCAAAATTTTGAGTATAAATAGCAGTTACAGCTCCACATAATGTTGTGAAGGAATATGGTCCTGCCCATGTTGAGGTATCGCCAGCACCACAAATTCCTCTAACATAAAAGCTATATGATGAAGATGACGTTAAACCTGTTAAATTAAAAGTAGGACTACTTATATTATTCACTAAGGTACCATTACCTAAACTGAATCCGGCATTTCCCCATTCTAATTGCCACTGGGTTTCGCTTCCACCAGCATTCCATGTTAAATCGGCAGAGCTTTGAGTAATATTTGCTGCAGCTAAATTGGTAGGTTTAGGACAGGTTAAAACATAAAAACGAATATCATCAACAGCGATTGGAGGTTGAGTTCCAAGGCTTCCATCATTATACCAACTAAATACAAAACGCTTGGTTTTACCGGCAAGTGTATCGGGTAACTGTATAGAAGCAGTTTGCCAATTATTTTGCATATTGTAGGTTGAGCCAAGTTGTGTAGCAGATAATTGAGTCCCAACTACAGGACTTTGCGAAGTAGGTATCATATATACTTTTAAATAATCGAATGAAGCGCTTTCGCCATAACCTTTCCATGCAAATTCAAGCGTCAAGGGATTGGTCGTATTTGGGAAAGTTACATCGCGATACATATGTACCACCGATGCTAATGTAATGTTGTAATTATTCGAAACACCATTATCATCAGAAATGTAAACGCTATGAGTACCACTATATGCCGTTGCCGTTCCATAAGACCATTTGTTTGTAGCAGTACCATTCATTAAATTCCATTGTTCAGTTCCTGTTTCAAAATCAATAAAATATGGAAGTGTAGCAGGTATTTGAGTGGTAGTGAAATTTTTCGGTGTTGACCATGGACTTAAGTCGCCACCTCCGCAATCAGCCTGTACATAAAAGGTATAAGCTGTGCCGGGATTTAATCCGGTTAAAGTATATGGATTGGTAACACCATTAATTACAGTACCTGTACCTTGAGTAAATCCTGCAGGTCCATATTCAATATTCCATGAAGTTTCAGAACCTCCGGGCGTCCATGCTAATTGAGCAGTAGTACCAGTAATATTGGATACAGTTAAATTAATAGGATCTGGACAAGTAGTAAGTTGCTTAATTGTTACATTATCAATAAATAAATCATTATCGGCATTGGATACAGTTGACTCACCATAAAAACCTATTCGCACAATACCAGTATAAGCACTTAAATTTATAATAACATGTTCGCCCGTTGTAGAAATATTATTATAAACATTAGCAGAACCTTGATTATCCCATTGCCTTAAAATATTGGTAGTTGTCCATGTTGTGCCTCCATCAGTAGAAATCACTACTGCAAACTTATCGTCAGTACCTGATGTGCCAGCAGGATTGGTACTACTATAAGCTGTCAAAGCTAAGTCGAATTCTAATTTATAATGATTAGTTCCATTACCTAAATCAATATTGGGAGTTATCAGCCATTCATATTTATTTGTGCTATAGATATTTACACGTGCAGCACCTGTTGTACCGTTATTACCAAATCCATCTGCAATCCATGCCGAAGTTGTTGTTGATGTAAAATTGGTCGTAGTGGCTAATTGTCCTTGAGCCCTCATCCAACAGTTGGGTGGAAAAGTAGAACCACTAAAATCTTCTAACCATGGGAATGTTGAAATTTCTGCACAAGGAGTTGAAAAGCTAAAATTTGACCATGCACTTGTATCGCCCACACCACATATAGCACGAACATAAACCTGATAATTGGTAGTAGGCGTCAAACCTGTTATTTGATAATTGGTAGTTGTAATATTATTAATTCGAGTGCCAGTACCTAAAGTAAAACCTTGTATGCCATACTCTAATTGAAATTCGGATGCCGAAGATGTCCATGATAAATCAACAGATGTTGCCGTTAAATTAAAAAAATTTAATGCAACCGGAGCAGGACATGATGAAGGTGTCCATCTAAAAGTTGTACCGCTTGCTGGATATACTGTATTAGAAATGGTGCAGGTTGCGGTATTAGTTGTTCCAGCTGTAGTTGCTGACCAATCGGTTGTTGTTGTTCGAATGTTGAAATCAGTTGAAGTTGTTCCTCCTAAGCCTACTTGTGGAGTAGCAAATGTTGTATTATTGATCATTGAGCCATAAACTATCTCAACAACATTGGTTGTTTCGTATAAGCGAATTTGAAAATTAAAATTATCACCCGAAGCGCCGTATTTTCTATATTTTTTCCATTGAACTACTAATACTCTGTTAGGAGCAGTTCCGATTGTTTCATAACGAATTTCACCGCCCGATTGTGATTGTAAATCTCTAGCAAAAGCAGCTATTCTAGAACGCAAATAAGCTGGAGTATTAGTCGCAGTAGAACTTAAAGGGGCATAACTCGAAGTAGAATTAATATCAACCGAAGGAGTTAAACTCGAACTACCTAAACTTATCCAACCATTTGCATTTACAGCAAAACGATCAAAATCGTAACCATTAAAGTGAAAGGTAAATCCAATTGGAAGTCCTACGCCTGTAAGTATTGATGTACTACCAAATGGTGCGGTAACATCTACAAATCTTTGATCGTCAGTAGAAGCATCACCTAAAACAGTTCCACCTGTAATTTCAGTATAAGTTCCAAGTTGATACGAATAAATCATATCCGAAACTTGTCCTTTTAATATAGTTACCTGTAGCAATAATGCCGATAACCACAATACTACTTGTTTTTTCATATACATAAAGTTTTAAAATTTGAGACCTTTGCAAAATTATATTATTTTTTTGATATATCAAAAATATTTGCCTAAAATTGAATTTTTAAGGTAATGATTCAAATTGCAGGACGATTTTATTCAAAAAAACATCTTTTTTAAAGCCAAA
>JABUFC010000044.1 GCA_013314715.1 Bacteroidales bacterium
ACGTTTTAAGTTGTTTTATGATTTTTTATACCGGTTATTGTTGTATTGACTAAAACCTTTAATAAGCCTTAAAGCTTAAAATTCTAATTGGTCATTACAACTATGAAAGAACAGAGGACTAATACGAAACATAGGCATGTAATCCTACGCAATGACATAGTTCACCTCTGTTCTTTTACCGGTATTTTATCACAAAAATACACGATACAAATCTAAAGGCAATGACGAGAAGGGATGGCAATGACAAAATAGAGTTTTGCAAAGGTCTTATATTTTTAGAAGAATAAACCCTAAACCCACCGTCATACCGAGCCTGTCGAGGTATAACTAATCACAAATTGAAATGAGCATTGGGGTCATTCTTCGACAAGCTCAGAATGACGACAAAAAGGTTGGACTCGATCAAAAAAGAAGTTTTGCAAAGGTCTTATATTTTTATATTTAGTTTACACATGTCCGAATAGATTAAAGTAGGCATTAAAAAAAAATGTAAAAATTATATTTGTAATTTTAAAAATAAATCATTCAAAATAAGTTTAATAAATTTCAATTTTAAAGATGTATGGGATAATTTTTGAAATTTGCTTATTTTTGGGTAAATGCTTAATATAATTATAATTATTATTGTTAAAAGCTTGTGGTTCAATTGTTTTTATACTATCTATAATATCTTTCAAAATGTCTGCTTTTACAGCGTAAGAGCTTCCTTCTTTTTCAAAATTTTTACCACAAACAATACCAATAATTTCACCTGCTTGATTAAAGACAGGACTACCGCTATTGCCAGGATTTGTAGGTATTGAAAGCTGAAAACTATTAGTATCCTCATTATATCCAGTAAATGAGCTTATACTACCTTCGCCAAATACAATAGAATTTTTGCTAAAACCTAAGCTATAAACATAATTTCCTAATTCGGTTGGATAATTAAAATTGATAATATAAGGAATACGTTGAATATTGGCAAAAGCAGAATCTGTTATTTTTAAAACGGCTATATCGTGCTCAATATCGTTTAAAACAATTTTAGCATGAAAACGAATGGAACTGTCGGCAGCATTGGTTACTAGTACAGAATCATAATCTGAAACAAGGTGAGAACTTGTAATTAAATATCCTTTATCAGAAAGTGCAAAAGCAGTTCCTCTTAAATAAGTTATTTCATTACTATTAAATAAGGTGTTCCATAGAGATTTTTGATTTTTTGAAATGGTGGTAATACTATTTGATAATTGTTTATAAGCTTTAATTTGATGGGTGTAGTTAAACCATCCCGTTAGGTATAAGGTTGTTAATACAGCAATAATACTAACTGCTGCTACAGAGCTATATTGAATTAATCTTCTAAAAAATATGTTATTAGAAACTTGATTAAGTTTTTTCAACGCCTCGTAAGTGTTTTCTGCTTTTTTAAGATTATTGACAAATATTTTGTATTTAGCATGGTTGTTTAGTTCTTCAATTAAGCGAATATTTTCATTAAAATCTTTTTCTAATTCAGGATTTTCAGCAAAAATTTGCTGCAAATAATTTAGTTCTTCTTTTGTAATAGTACCGTTTACTTTTTTTTCGCTAAGTTCAAATAAATGAAGTTGATTCATAGGTTTAGAGTTTTTGAAATATTTTTTTTAAACGTAATAAACATTTATATTTTTGATTTTTTGCATTTTCGGCATTGGTATAACCCATTTTATTGGCAATTTCTTGCATGGAAAGCTGTTCAATATAAAATGCAGTGAGAATACTTTTACAGGGTTCGCCTAAGTTATCGAGGCTAATTTTAAGATTTTGTTGATTTTTGATTTTTTCTTCGGCTTCTTCAAGTAATAGTTCATGGTCGCTAATAATCTCATCAAAATCGTTAATTTCCTGACTGTTTTTATTTAAACGTTTAAGTTCTGTTAACCATAGGTTTCGCGAAATGGAATATAAATAGGTATTTAGCTTACAATTTAAATAAAAATTATCGTTTTGAGTTTTATAGAATAATATTGTCATGGCTTCTTGAAAAATATCTTTAGCATCGTCGTCAGTACCCCCATTTAAGCGAATAAAATTCGCAACAGAAGGATAAAATTTTTTATAGGCATAAGTGATTGCCATGGTATTATTATTTTTAATCCCTTGAATTAGAGTTTGTTCGTCGAGTGAAAGTTTATTTTTCATTGACAATAATTAATATAAGATTGAGTACAAAAGTAACCCATAAAAAAAAATTAAAAAAATTTTTTCATAATTGGGTTACCTCTATCCTTTTTTTTATATTAATGAACGAAATCAATGTTTAACTTTAAAAAATTAAAAAAATGAAAAAAGCTATTTTCGGTATTTTCGTAGTTTCGATGTTTGCTTTAGCATCATGTGGTGGTAACAAAGACGAACAACAACAAGCTTTAGATTCTTTGAACCAAGCTTTAGATCAAGCAGTTCAAGATTTAAACACTCAAGTAGATTCTTTAAATGCTACCATGGATACTACAGCTACTCAACCAGCTCAGTAATAATTGAAAACTTGGAAGACAAGCAAAATAAAAGCCGCTCAATTGAGCGGCTTTTATTTTTTATTAAAAGAGGCAACTTTAAAGGTCGCCTCTTTTTTTAATATTATAGTTTTGTAAAACGCTGGTTTATTGATAAACCATTCACTTTTGATTTTAATATATAAACGCCTTGTTTTAGTGAACTTACATCAAGTTGGAATTGATGATTGGCATAGGTGTTCTTTACAGTAATATCAATTTTGCGTCCCATTAGGTCATAAACTTCAAAATCGGCTTTTTTAATTTCGATATCTAAAATTTCAATAGTAAGTTTTTCGTATGTTGGGTTTGGATAAACTACCATATGTTGTTGTAAATCGAGTTCATCAATGCCGACTAAACAGCCTACAACTTGGATTGCAAGAGATGTGTTATAAATGAGTGTGTCGTTAAAGAATTGAGTAATAGTTTTCCAGTCGGTTGGAGTTTTTGCCAAATATAAAGTGTTTTGACCATTTACACCGCGATTGGGTGCCATATATACAACAAAAGTATCGACAGGACTATTATACCATAATTGATATCCTACAAAAAATTTACCATTAACATTTATAGGTGTATTAAAATGAACTGATTTATAAAGTTGAGGAGTGAAATTATTAATTATTTCATCTTTATAGCCTAAAATGTTTCCTGGTTTGCCGGTTAATGAATCTACATCCCAAACAGTAAAACGTACTTTATTATTGGGAGAGGCACCATAGGCTTTTACTACGGGAACAAGCAATCCACTAACATTAGTGTAAGTATAGTTTACTTGTTTATCGGCATAGTATTTAATTTGACTTTGATTATGTCCGGGTATGTAACCCCATTTATTAGGTGCTAAGTGAATAAATACTAATGGATGTTCTCCTTGTTTAATATTAGAAGTTGTGTCGCAGAAACCATTGGGATCAGGCCATACTTCGGTTGTTACTACAATGTAATCTTGTTTTACAAGGGTATCAGAAAAGGCTCCATTACTTACAACTAAACGCACATCGTAAATGCCTGGTGTGCTATAGTTAATATTAGATGGATGTTGTACGGTTGAAGTAGATGGGTTGCCACCTTCAAAAAACCAATTCCATGAAGTGATAGGACCAGTTGAAAGATCTTCGAAACTTACATTACCTCCTTGAACAATTAAACGCGTTGTAATTGCATGGAAATTAGCATGAACGGTATCAGCATTCGAAGGGTCGAATACACAAATATAATCATGTTTTACTAATGTGTCGTTTCCAAGGAAACTATATAGAATTAAAGTAACATCAAAACACGATATTGAATCGTAGGTAATATTGGTAGGATTTTGATTGGTTGAAGTGTTTGGAGTTGCTCCTTCAAAAATCCACACAAGTGAATCGTAAAAGCCTGTAGAAAGATTCGTAAAGTTTACACTCATTCCACTTTGAATAGTGGTGTAATCGGCTGTGAAATTTGCATGGGGAGCATCGCTTGAATCTAAAACGGTAATATAATTGTTTTTAATTTCGCTATCGGAGCTTGTACCATTGGATGCTGTTAGAGATACGTTGTAAATGCCGGCTGTATTATAGGTTACAGTTGGATTTTGTACAGTTGAAGTAGCGGGTGTGCCTCCTGCAAAGTTCCACGACCACGATGTAGGTGAGTTGGTGCTCAAATCTGTAAATTGAACGGTTCCGCCTACTAATATGGTGGTATTGTTTGCTGTAAAGTCGGCATGAACTGCATTTGGATCGTAAACTTCGATATAATTTTGTTTGGTTAAGCTATCGGATGAAATTGCATTAGAGGCTTTTAATTTTACAGCATAGGTACCAACAGCATTGTATTGAATGCCTGTAGGGTTTTGTAATGTTGAAGTGTTGGGGGTGCCTCCGGTAAATGTCCATTGCCAAGTGGTTGGGTTACCGGTTGATAAATCGGTAAAATCAACTGTGCTTCCAACAGGAATTGAAAGAGGATTACCAGAAAAATTAACATGAACCGTATCGGGACTACTCATTGTGCAAGCTGTTGATTGCCCAAGTTGTTCTAATGGACCACCCGGAGCAAAACAAGCTTGGATACGCAATTTTTGGTCGGGAGTAAAGTTTGCATAAGCAATATCGTCAACATAATCCATAAAATTCATGAACATAATACCCGGAGCATTGGGCGAACATGCATCAGTAAGGGGGGGAGTAGGGTTGCCATAAGTTTCAACATCTTGAGGGGGAGTATCGGCACATTGGTCATCGGGTGTACAACCACTCTGATCGCCCCAAATATGAATAAGGTTAAAGCAGTGTCCAATTTCATGAGTACCTGTTCCGCCTAAATTATAAGGTGCAACGGCACCGGTAACACCTGTATATTCCCAGTGATTAACTAAACCAAATTCATCGCTCAAGGGGGCTACTGGATAAAGAGCATAGCCACACAAGCCATTACCTAAATCACAAATCCATAAATTTAAATACTTATTAGGATCCCAGGCATCTAAGCCACCTTGAGAATAGTGTTTTACACCTGAGTTAGTACCCCATTGTGGACCAGTATAGTCTCTACGTTCAATCCCAGAGGTCGGATTTCCTTGAGGGTCTATTTGAGCTAAACAGAATTGAAGTTCGGTATTGGCTTTTAGGCTTGAAGAAAAAGGTCCCATGCTGTGAGGATTTAATCCAGCAAAGTCTTGATTTAATACTTGAATTTGTTCTGTAACTCGTGAATCAGGAAATTGTGCATGTTGAGTTGGAGAAAGTACAATATGAACTACCACTGGAACCGTAACTACTGCCTTTGGAGAATAGCCATTAGGGTGTTCGGCTACAAATTTGGCGGTAAATTCTTGTAGTTTATTATACCGTTCAAGGTAGGTTGGATCGGATTGAATGAGGTGTTGATGAATTTCGTCCGTAGCACATTTACGTTTTCGTTGAATTTGTTGTTGAGCAAAAAGCTCCATTACTAAAATGAAAGCTAAAACAATAGTAAAGAATTTTTTTATCATAAAAAAACTATTTTAGTTGCTGTAAATGTAATGAATTTCTTTTAAAAAAATCTATTTATATAGACGCTTTTTTTTTGTTAATAGTTGCTTAATAAATTTGTGATGAATAGGGTAATTATAATAAAAAAAACTGCCACGTGGGCAGTTTTTTTAGTTACTATTCTCGGGTTTAGGTAATAAAACTTTTCTGCTTAATTTAAGTTTTCCTCTTTCGTCGAACCCCATTAGTTTGACTTGAATTTTTTGTCCGATGTGAAGTACATCTTCAACTTTTTTTAGACGTGTCCATTCAATTTCGGAAATATGGAGCAGTCCTTCTTTTCCAGGAAATAGTTCTACAAATGCGCCATAATCTTGAATAGATTTTACGACGGCATCAAAAACTTCGCCTACTTCGAGTATGCCAATAATGCCTTTAATACGTTTAATGGCGGCCTCAATTGATTGGGCATTATTACCACTAATTTCAACTACGCCCTTATTGTCAACTTCGTCGATAACAATAACGGTATTGGTAAGGGCTTGGATCTCTTGTATTACTTTGCCACCAGGACCAATTACGGCTCCAATTTGATCTTTGGGTATAATCATGCGTACAATACGAGGTGCATGGGGTTTAAAATCGGGGCGAGGTTCGGGTAATGTTTCTAATATTTTGTCTAATATATAAAGTCGTCCTTCTTTAGCTTGTGCTAACGCTTTAGCTAAAACTTCGTACGAAAGACCATTTACTTTTATATCCATTTGGGTAGCTGTAATTCCATCTCTGGTACCGCATACTTTAAAGTCCATATCGCCTAAATGGTCTTCGTCGCCTAATATGTCGGATAGAATTACATAGCGACCTGTTTTTTCGTCGGAAATCATTCCCATAGCGATGCCCGATACGGGTTTTTTTATTTTAATACCAGCATCCATTAAAGCGAGTGTACCGGCACATACGGTAGCCATTGATGAAGATCCGTTTGATTCTAGAATATCAGAAACTACGCGTATGGTATAAGGATTAACTTCTGGTTCAGTTGGAATCATACGTTTTAAAGCACGATGGGCTAAGTTACCATGTCCTACTTCGCGACGTCCAACGCCACGATAGGGGCGAGCTTCGCCCGTTGAGTATGGGGGAAAATTATAGTGCAAAATAAAACGTTCGTAACCTTGAATAACGGCACCATCGATTAATTGTTCATCGAGCTTGGTACCTAATGTAACGGTGGTGAGCGATTGTGTTTCGCCTCGGGTGAAAATAGCTGAGCCATGTGCCATGGGTAAATAATCTACTTCGCACCAAATAGGACGTATTTCGTCCATTTTACGACCATCGAGGCGAATATTTTTACTTAAATAGTATTCGCGAACTACATCTTTTTCTAGATTTTTGTAATAACGTTTTACCATGGGGGTTAGTTCTTCGCGTGTTTCTTCGGGGAGGTTAGCAATAAATTCTTCAAGAATTGCTTCTAGTTGATTGCTCCGTTCGTGTTTGTCGGTAATACCTTGTTCTAAAACATGATATATTTTCTGAAAAGCAAAATCGTGTAATGCTTGTTTGATGGTTTCATCATTTTTTTCGTGGCAATATTCACGTTTTTTTATTTGTAATTGTTCAGCAAGTTCTATTTGTGCCTTACAGTGAACTTTTATTTCTTCATGGGCAAGGCGGATGGCTTCAATCATATCTTCTTCGGAGGCTTCGTTGAGTTCACCTTCAACCATTAAAATATTATCATAGGTAGCCCCCACGATCATGTCTATATCGGCTTGTTCAAGGTCGCTACGATTGGGGTTTATTACAAATTTTCCTTGAATGCGTGCTACGCGAACTTCGGATATAGGTCCATGAAAAGGGATGTCGCTAACAGCAATAGCAGCCGATGCAGCTAATCCGGCTAAAGCATCGGGCATTGTTTCGCCATCGGATGAAATTAAATCGATATTAACGAAAGTTTCGGCATGATAATCATCAGGAAAGAGAGGACGTAAGGCTCTATCTACTAAGCGAGAAATAAGTATTTCATAATCGGATGGGCGGGCTTCTCTTTTTAAAAAACCACCGGGAAATCGTCCAGAGGCAGAGTATTTTTCGCGATAATCAACCGAAAGAGGCATAAAATCTACGTCTTCTTTTGCTTCGCTTGCCGATACTACAGTGGCTAAAAGCATGGTATTGTTCATGCGAATTACTACCGAGCCATGAGCTTGTTTGGCTAATTTACCCGTTTCAATAGTAATGATTCGTCCATCACTTAAACAAATTTCTTTTTTTATTAAATTGTACATAACTAAATAATATATGTGTTTATAAATAATAAAAAAGGCAATTAAAAATTGCCTTTTATTTTCTTAAATTCAGCTTGTTTACAATAGCACGATATCGTTCAATATCTTTGTTCTTTAGGTAATTGAGCAGTTTTCTACGTTTACCTACTAACTTTACTAAAGCTTGCTGAGTTGAAAAATCCTTGCGGTTATTTTTCAAATGTTCAGTTAAATGAGCAATACGGAATGAGAACAATGCGATCTGGCTTTCTGCAGATCCAGTATCTACGTTACCCTTACCGTACGACTCGAATAATTCTTTTTTCTTTTCTGCAGTTAAATACATAATCTTATGGTTTTAATTTTAGAATGGCAAAGGTACGAATTATTTTTATATCTTTTACTTTTTCTTTAAAAAATATTTTTCTGTTATGTTTGGATTGATATTTGAATTATTTTTGAGCTAATTAAAAATTAGTTTTTTATATGAAACCTATTTTTTTAGTGTTATTGATTTGTTTTTTTTTGCAAGTATTGTATGCTCAAGATAGTTCAAAAATTACCAAAAAATATTTTGCTATAAGTTTACAACCAAATTATCAGGGGTTGATTACTTATGCCATTATTGATGTAAATAATAAGGGTGAGGTAGTTAATCGCACTTTTTATGGGCTTGTAAACTGGATGCATCAAATTGTGGGCTTGCAAAAATCGGTAGCGAACCCTGAAGGTAAAAACTTGTTAAAAGAAGCAGGAATAGAAGGACCCGAAGTTGTTGGAGAATTGTGGAAGTTGCGATATTCTGAATCGCCTTATGATGGTTCGCCCAATGAAAAAGGATGGGCAGCAAAACCACGTATGCCCAGTGAAGGGCAAATGCAAATGCTTGCTAAATTTGGTATTCGTACTATTAACGATTATGTGTATGGGCAAGCTTTATATGACTTACTTAATGCAATGGAAGATCCTGCATGGGTTTCGGAATACCAAAATAAATAAGGTTTAGATGAAATTATTTAGATAACGCTCACCGGTATCGCAAATAATGGTTACTAATTTTTTGTCTTTAAATGTTTTACGTTGTAGTATTTTTAGGCTAGCACAAACGTTCGCACCTGACGATATTCCGCACAAAATTCCTCTTTTTGCTAACATTCGGGCTGTTTCGTAGGCTTCTTCGTTGTGTATGGTGATAATTTCATCGTATATGCTTGTATTAAGCGTATCTGGTATAAATCCTGCTCCAATACCTTGAATTTTGTGAGGTGCAGGTGTGCCGCCCGATAAAACGGGTGAGTCGCTTGGTTCTACAGCAACAATATAGGTTTGGGCGTTTTGTTCACGAAGGTATTTGCCTATTCCGCTAATGCTACCGCCAGTCCCTACGCCGGCAACAAATACATCTACTTCTCCCTTCATGCTATTCCATATTTCGGGTCCGGTAGTGCGATAGTGCATAGCAGGATTTGCCGGATTTTTGAACTGATAAGGAATGTATGCATGTTGAAAATCATTAACCAATGTTTCTGCTTTTTCTATAGCTCCTTTCATCCCTTTATCCGCAGGAGTTAATATGAGTTCGGCTCCATAAAGTTCTAATATTTTTCGCCGTTCTATGCTCATGCTTTCGGGCATAGTGAGTATAAGTTTATATCCTTTTACAGCACAAACCATGGCTAATCCTATTCCTGTATTGCCACTTGTAGGTTCAATAATAATGGTATTGTTATGAATCAGTCCTTTTTGTTCTGCATCTTCAATCATGGCTAAGGCTATACGATCTTTTACAGAACCACCTGGATTAAACGATTCCATTTTCAGATAAATGGTTTTGTTGTCTATTTCAATTGGAACAATTGGCGTATTTCCAATAAAGTTTAAAATATTCATGGCTATTTTTTTTCAAAGAAAAAAAAATAATGAAAGAATAAAAATGACACTTTTTATTTTTTATTTCGATATGCCCTTGGCAATATCGTTCATTAATCGGTTTATGGTATTTTGGCTAAAGGGTTTGGTAATATAAAAATCGAATCCTTCAGCTAAAGCAGCTTTTATATCGTCTTCCATGGCAAAGCCACTCTGACCTATTACTATGATATTGGGATTATGTTTTTTTATTTCTTTCAGTAAGTCAAAACCATTCATATCGGGAAGTTTAATATCGCTAAAAACAATTTGTATGGGATGCTGTTGTAAAATTTGTAAGGCTTCATTGGCATTTTGTGCTCTGAAAATTTGTTTACAATATGCTTGTAAAAATATAGTTAATAAATCTCCCGATGATGGATCGTCTTCAACAATGAGTAAATGTGTACATTGAAATAATGGTTTTGTGAGTTGTTCTTGTTCATTATTTTCAATAGATTGGTAAGCTGTTAATTGAACAGGTATTTTAACTGTAAAAGTAGAACCTTTTTCTACTTCAGAGTTAACCTTAATATTGCCTTTGAGCATTTCTACATACGATTTTACTATCGAAAGCCCTAAGCCAACGCCTTCGTAGGGTTTATTGGATCGCATGTCGGCTTGGACAAAGCGTTCGAAAATAATATTTTGTTTTTCTTTGGGGATGCCAATACCGGTGTCTTTTACGTTTATTTCGAGTATGGAGCCTTTTAATACGTAGCCAAATTCGACATAACCGCTATGTGTATATTTAATGGCATTTTTAACCAAATTCGTTACAATCGATAGTAACTTACTTTTATCGGTTTCGATTGTGAGTGGTCTTGGAAAGGTTGGGTTTAAGAAAAACGACAATTTTTTTTCTTCGGCTTCGAGTTTTAGATTTTGATATATAAAGTCAAATTCTTTATCAACTTCGACAATGTTTTTTGTAACCGATATTTCTCCGGTTTCAATTTTCGAGATTTCTAAAATATCGTTGATTAAGTTAAAAAGCCGATTGGAGCTTTGTGCAATTACTTTTAAATATTCTTGTTTTTCTTCTTCGGTAATGGGGGTATTTCTGAGCAATTCGGTAAATCCCATAATGGCATTGAGGGGTGTGCGAATTTCGTGGCTCATATTAGCCAAGAAATTGGTTTTTAGTTTCTCGCTTTGTTCGGCTTTTTCTTTAGCTGCAATAAGAGCTTGTTGCATTTGTTTTTGTTTGGTAATATCGATTTTTATGGCTACAAAATGAGTAATTTCGCCTTTGGTATTTGTAATGGGCGATATACGAGCATTTTCCCAGTAGTAAGTACCATCTTTGCGTTTGTTATAAAATTCGCCAATCCATGTTTCGCCCGAGAGTATGGTCTCCCATAAATTGCGGTAAAAATCTTTGTTATGATAACCCGATTTAAGAATACTAGGATTTTGGTTGAAGACTTCTTGGGCATGATAACCGGTAATTTGTGTAAAAAATGGATTAACGTATTGAATTTTGCCCCAAGGGTTTGTAATAATGATACTTGCTGGTGCGTTTTGAAAAGCCCTTTCGTATATTTTTAATTGGAGTTCAGTTTTTTTTAGGGCTGTAATATCAATAAAGCTTACAGCAAACTGTCCTTTTTTAGGAGAAAAAGCATTAACAAGATACCAGCGGTCGAGAACTTGCCAATAGTTTTCAAAGCTGATCCTTTCGCCGGTAAGAGCTACCTTGCCAAAAATATCAATCCAATATTGTTCTGTATTGGGCCATAATTCTTTAACTGTCTTCCCTATAATATCTTGTTTTGATTTTGAGCCAGTAAACGTTAAAAATGCTTCGTTAACTTCTAAATATTTGTAATCGATGGGTTGACCTGTTGCGTCTGTAATAATCTCGTGCAAGGCATAAGCTTCGATGAGGTTATCAAATAAATTTTGGAACTTACGCTCTTGTTCAACAACGGGTGTTTTATCGTGAATAATCGAATAAAGAAGTTCTTGATTATTGAGAATTATTTTTCCGCTATATACTTCAACTTCTTTTATTTCGCCATTTTTAAGACGATGCTTGAAGTTAACAAAATGGCATTGGTTTTCTTTTTCCAATTGCATGGCTTTTTTAATCTCATCATCGCTCAAGATATTGATTTGATTGATATTAAGTTGAGTGATCTCGTCGAAACTGTAACCATAAAATTCACAAGCTGCTTTGTTGGCATTAACTATTTTACCGTTTTCGGGGTTTATTAACAATTTGATAGATTGGCTTTCGACAAAGAGCTTTTTGAAAATATAGTCTTCGTTGCGAAGCTGTAGTACCGAAACTAATATTTCGTTTTCGTTGAAGTTAATAAAGTAAGCTTTAAAATATTGTTCACGGTTATTAATAACCAATTCGTATTCTAACTCTTGGTTTTGTTTGGTTGTATTAAGTGCAAAAATTTTGGTTCTAATTTGCTCAGCTAATGAGGCGGGGAATATTTCTTCGATGTTTTTATTTAAAAATTCTTTTGGTTTTTTATAAAGAGGTAGATAATGCGGATTAAAAAATTCTTTGATATATCCGTCTTTAGTTACCACAAAAAGCAAATGCGGTATTTGGTTTATGATAGAAGCTAATTTTTTTTCGTATTCAATAAGTTTCTGGTTTAATTGTTTTACTTCGGTAAGGTTATTGGCAATACCGATAATAGCGGGTTTATTATTGTAATCAATGAGCGAAGCTGATACTTCAACTTCGGCAATACTTTTGTTTAAAGTTATGATTTTAAGGTATGATTTAACAACGGGCAGTTGTTGTTCAAAAAGTTTTTTTAAATCATTTGCAGATATTTGAATATAATCGGGATGAACATATTGGGCAAAATTTTTTCCTATTAAATCGTTTGCATTTGAAGCTTGCATTAGTTTAATAGCAGCTTCGTTAACGTAAATGATTTGTTCAGTCGAATATATAAAAATTGGATTAGGTGCAATATCTAGTACATTTTTTAAAAAAGAATAATTAAACTGCATTGGTATCGTTTTTTTTCAAAAATACAGAATTTTTTTAAAAAATATTAAAACCTAGTAACATGAATAAACAAATTCAACCAAGCTAATAAAAATAGTAATATTTTTAGTGGTATCAACCTTACACCCACCGCCATACCGAGCCTGTCGAGGTATAACTAATCACAAATCGAAATGAGCATAGGGGTCATTCTTCGACAAGCTCAGAATGAGGAGCAATTCGACAAGTTTAGAATGACGATAAAAAACAATCACCCTACACCCACCGTCATACCGAGCCTGTCGAGGTATAACCATTCACAAACCGAAATGAGCATAGGGGTCATTCTTCGACAAGCTCAGAATGACGAGCAATTAGATAAGCTCAGAATGAGGAGCAATTCGACAAGTTTAGAATGACGATAAAAAAACAATCACCCTACACCCACCGTCATACCGAGCCTGTCGAGGTATAACCATTCACAAACCGAAATGAGCATTTGGGGTCATTCTTCGACAAGCTCAGAATGACGAGAGATTCGATAAGTTCAGAATGAGGAGCAATTCGACAAGTTTAGAATGACGATAAAAAACAATCACCCTACACCCACCGTCATACCGAGCCTGTCGAGGTATCACCATTCACAAACCGAAATGAGCATTTGGGGTCATTCTTCGACAAGCTCAGAATGACGAGCAATTAGATAAGCTCAGAATGACGATAAAAAGGTTTGACTTGACAAAAAAAGATACTTTTATTCATCGTACTTGGGTTTAAAAATTAGAATAAAAAAAGCTGTCACAAAGGACAGCTTAAACGATTAAGATAAGTTTATTTTAGTGTTTGCAACAACCTTTATCACCATGTTGTTGATGTCCGCAACCATTGCCAGTTCCTTGACCATTGTGTTGCCCACAATCTTTACCTTTCATTCCTCCTTTATCGCCACAGCAATCGGCACCCTTTCCGTGCATTTTGCCACAATGTTTGGCATCGAAAATGACACGTTGCTTGTCGGTTAATACATTTCGAACAGCTTGACGGTGAGCTTCGTTCTTTTTCATTAAATCATTTTGAATAGCAGTAATTTCGTCAATGGTTTTGTTAATGGCAGCATTATCTACTTTATCGGCTGATTGTAAGGTTTTTAAATGAGCTCTTTTTTCAGCAACCTGTGCTCTGAGTTGGTTTACTTCTTTTAAATGAGCAATTTGAAGATCTTCGATTTTCTTTGTTTGTTCCTGAGTTAAATCAGGAATGTCTTGCCACATTTTGCCATTGCAGCAGATTTTAGTATTTTCACTTTCTTTATTTTCAGCGGTTTGAGCTGTTAAGATAGTACTGCCTATAAAAATTAAGGCAACGAAAGTTAACATGAATTTTTTCATAAACATTTTTTTTATTGGTTTCTGTCGTTTAGATGACAGAAATGGGTAAAGGTTTAATGACTAAGAAAAAAAATTATCGAATTAAATTTACTACTCCACTTTCTTCGTGTAGAATGCCGTTAAAATCTCTGAATTTGGCAAGCCAAGTATAAGAACCAATGGGAGCAATTTCACCGTTTTTAACTTTGCCATTCCAATATTCGTTGAAGTTTTTCGATTCCCAAATAACTTCACCCCAGCGGTCGAATATTTGAATACTAAAAGTGCTTTCGTCAATGCCGTTACCAAAAAGTTTAAAACCGTCGTTAATTTGGTCGTCGTCTGGACTAAAAGCATTGGGGGCATAAAATGTATATACATCTTCAACCACAACGTGTCCTATAACGGTATCGATACAGCCCTTATCAGAAAATACAACCATCATAACTTCGTAAGTACCAGGAATTGATGGGTACATGTGATTAGGTTGGTAAATATTAGATGAATCGCCATCGCCAAAATACCATTGAACACTGTCTGCTAGTGATGAATAGTTAATAAAATCAAACAATGGTTTTGTAATATTAGCTCGTATGGGATTAGGCTCAAAACGACCTGTTGGCTTAGGATAAACCGTTATCCAATTTGGGTAAGTATTAGTTACTTTACAACCATTAATGGTAGTAACTGTTAAATTAATAGTATAAACGCCATCGTTTTCAAATGTGTGTGTTGGGTTTTTAATGTATGCTGCTTCGCCATCGCCAAAATCCCAAACGTACGATTGTCCTTCGTCGGGGCTGCCATCGTTAAAGGTTACAGTGAGTGGTTCACATCCACTGATAACATCAGAACTAGGATTAAGAGGTGGATTGGGATACACAAAAACAGGAACATTAATCGAAGCTAAGTAATGGCAACCATCGGTTACCGATAATATATAATCTTGGCTCATGTTAGGATAAACATGAATGGGAGTAGGAGTAGGTTGTTGATTTAAAATAAACGTATAAGGTCCGCCGTTTCCTCCCGATGCTGAAGGATAAATGCTGAAAAGCTCACCCGGGCATATGGAATCGTTGCTGGTAAAATAACTTAACTGCAATGGAGGGTAGATACTTATTACTAAATTATCTGACGCCTGACATTGACGTGAATCGGTAACCGTAACCGAATAGTTAGTTGTTACCTGTGGTGAAAAAGTAATGGTTTGTTGTGTTTGACCTGTATTCCATTGTAGTTGATAAGGGAAGGTTCCACCTGTTACAGCTGCTGTAATAGTTACCGATGAGTCTTTACACATAAAAACAGAATCGGGAATATCAATGAATAATTTATTGGGTTCATAAATATATTCGCTTGCTTTTACAGTGCATCCTTGCATATCGGTTACTGTAACAGTATAATTTCCTTGAAGAACATTGGTAATAAAAGAAGCCACTCCACCATTTGACCAATGATAAAAATAAGGAGCTGTTCCACCTGTTACACTCGAAAATATTTTTCCATCCATAGCACCAAAGCAAGAAATGTCTGTTTTCTGAAGGCTCACTTCTAATAAGGGTGGATTATTTACTAACACAGTGGTAGGATTAGAAACACATCCATGTTGGCTAACTGTTAATGAAATACTAAAAGTGCCATCAGTATTGTAACTAATCTGATAGGGACCGCCATTGTTTCCGCTTATTATTTGTGCATTACCAAAATTCCAATTATATACAACAGCACTATCGACCATTCCGGTAAATGTAACCAATGTAGTATCACCAAAGCAATGAATGGGTTCAACCGTAAATGTTGAGGTTGGAGTATAATTGAAAATTATGGTTACTGTATCGGAACTTATGCAACCATGATTATCTTCGGTCCATTGATATTGATAGATACCATGCATTGAGACAGTTGTTTGCGAATTAGGGCTATGATTATTAAAAAATTGTGAAAATCCGGGTCCACCGATTTGCGACTATGTACCTACGCCATAAGAGGGTATAGCATTTAGTTGATACGACAAAGCACATATTGAATCAAGAATTCCGGCATTGGCTTGAGGTTGGTTCCAGAGAGTAACAGTAACCAAATCGCTTTGAACACAACCATATCCGTTGTTTTCAGTCCATTGAAGTGTGTATATGCCTTCGGTTGTGGTACTAATAGAACTTGTAGCACTAGTTGAATCATTAAAGTTTATAACTCCAGGTCCGCTTATTTGTGTCCATGAGCCATTGCCAACACTTGGAATAGCCGCTAAAGTGGTATTCAGTTGACATAAACTAATATCGGTGCCTGCGTTGGCGGTGGGCATGGTAGTAAATCGAATTTGTACGGTGTCTCTAGAAATACAACCGTTATTATCTTCGGACCAAATAAACGAATATAAGCCATCGGCACTAACGGTTACATTTGTATTCGCTAAATGATTGTTGTCAAAATTTACTGTACCAGGTCCTGAAGCCGTCCACGTACCTATTCCTACCGAAGCAATGGCTTGCATGGTATATTGATGACTACAAACAGAATCATCTGGTCCTGCTTGTGAATTAGGGGGTACAATAATGTTTATCGTAATATCATCGGTAAGTGTGCAGCCATTGCCAGCTGTAACAGTAACAGTATAAGTGGTTGTATGAGTAGGTGTAACGGTTAATGTGGCTCCGCTTTGTCCTGTGTTCCATGTATAGAACTGACCACCATGAGCAGTGAGAGTAACCGATTGACCTTGGCAAACCGCGGTGTCGGGACCAAGAACAGGAGGTACAACACCACCCACTGAGACATTAAAATTACCGGTATATGAGCAACCAAAAACATCATACACAATAGCTGTATATGGGAATGTTCCAATAGAATCGGCAATCATATAACCGGTAGTGTCGGTAAGGCTTTGATAATTATAACCTTGAAATGTAACATAATCGACAGGTACACTATAAGTCCAACCCGAAAGTAAGGCTTGATTTTGAAGCGTTAGCGACCACCAGAATACCCAGCCATCGTCAATGCCCCAATTATCGCATATCTCAATGCTCCATGTGCCATTAAGCGGACATCCAACAAGACTTGTGAGCGGATTTTGTGGTTGAATATAATTTGTATGAGCTATTTGATCAGTAGCAGGTATTGGACTTGTTCCGGCATCTAAATCATTCAAAAGTCCTTGTGTTGGATATATTTCTGACCAGCAATAGGTCCAACCAGTACCTTGCCCGCATCCGGGTGGATTGGCTGAACAAGCTCCACAATCGGTATCGTCTGCTTGTCCCATAGATGAACCTCCAGAGTTGTCGTAACTATCTAGAACAGCACTTTGTCCGTTTGGGCAAATAATTCTGAAAGATAAATCACCTGTAAAGGAGTGTTCCATGTTGATGCATATTTCTGAAATATCGGCTGCTGATTCAATCGTAGCTCCTGGAGGGAAATTAGTAAAAGTAACGGGCGTGCCGTAACATTGTTGAGGACAATTAGGACCATCGGGGATATAAGTTACCGTATTAAATTGTTCGGTTTGGGTTAACGATGTATTAGAAGTGGTAACAACGATAGAAGATGGGTCGGAAGTTGCACTAATAAAAAGAGAGTCTCCGGTACATAATTCTGATGGGGGATTGATTGTTACAATATGTTCAGAAGCGATGCGTACACGTATATATAATTGTTGTGTACTTACGCATCCATGATTATCGGTAATACTTAAAAAAACATTGTATCCGCCCACAATAGCATAGGAGTGAGTTACAGTTTGACCATCGGCCATATTGCCATCGCCAAATACCCAGTGGAAAACACAGTTGCTTGCATCTTGATGATATAAAATATCATTTTCGGGAAAAACACTGGCATTAGCTAAAGCTGCAAAGGTTATAGTTTCGCCTTGACAGATATCAATATAAGTAAATCCATTTTCTACATGAGGAGTTGGTAATGTATTAACTACATCTATTTGTGGAACAATAGACTGACACATTTGACCGCACAAAATAGTAGCATTCCAACCGGCTCCTGTATTACTGCCGTTGGTTTTTAAACGAACAGTTAAACTACCACTTGTATTCGATAATGATGCTTGAACCATCGTATTTCCGTTTATGAGTGGGTTAAAATTGTTATTGTGTTTGCTTAGTAAGGGTGAGGCGGTTGAAGGTCCATCGTATATGTAAAGTGTATCGTCGGCAGCAATATCGAAATTGGCAAAACTTATTCTAACATGTGTATTGGGAGCTACATTTCCTTGCAATGTTATCCAATAATCTTGATTATTACCATAATTGGCACCGCTACCACCGCTATCATAAAACCAATATCCACAATACTGACCTGATGTATTATGAGTTGTACCATCAAGACTAATGGTTTGATTTTGGCTGTAGGATATTAATGGTAAAAAAAATAAAAGTACAAGTATGTTTTTCATTGTTTATTTAGGTTTGGCTTGGAATTTCTTTAATAAGTAATCTTTTGAACGAACAATTAAAGCATAGTTTGTACCTTCAATAAGGTACACATTTTTGTTGGTTGGGTGAAATGAAACAGGTAAATCGAAAATGTTGATTTGATCGGTTTTTATGGTTTCATTATTAAAACAATTGTCGGGGAGAGTAATAGGAATAGCTTTGTTTAAATCTTCGGGTTTTAAATATTTTTTGTCAGTTATTTGATAACCATTTTCTACTACAAATAAATAATAGTTAAGTGAGTCTGGGAAATGTGTTTTTAAATAATTAACACGTTCGTTGCCAAAGGCTTGATTTAATTTTGCTAAGGCATCGTTGTGTTGACCAAAGCTAACAGTTACATTGATTACAAAAACACTAACCAAAAGACTTTTTAAGGTGTTCATACGATTGAAATTTAATTTAAGACGTAAAGTTAGAAAAAAGGTTGCTTTAAAAAAAATAAACAAAAATGCTGAATTGACTTATCAATAATAAATAAAAAGTCAAATTAAATATTCTTGGGTTTGAAACTTCTTTTAAGGAATAAAATAACGGGGTTTTGCTTATTTTTTCGAACGAATTGGATACCACAATTTTGACAATTATCAACACAATTTCCACAAGCAATACATTCTTTATTATCGAGGTAGCTTGTTCGTTTTCGGCGCATGATAGCATTAATATCGCAAGCTTCGTTGCAGTTTTTACAACTGGTACATGCTGATTTTTTGTAGCCAAGAACAGAGGCTCCCGGAATAGCCGATATCCATCCTAAGGTAATTCCAATAGGACAAACTGCTCGACAAAAAGGTCTATACGAAAAAATGGAACTGATAAGTAAAAATGCAACTAAAATAGCACTGAGGATTTCGTAGTTGTAATTCAAGCTTATATTAAAAATAGCTTTAAATGGGTCGATTTTACACCAAAAAATTTCACCCATAAAAAGTAATTGTATAATTAACAAAACTATTAAAATATAACGAATAAGTTTTAAATAGTAGGCAGTTTTTTCTTTTTGTAGCCATGCTATTCCCTTGGGGCGAAACAGAAATTCTTGCAATGCACCCATGTGGCATACCCATCCGCACCAGACTCTGCCAAAGAGGTAGGTTAGGGGTATGAGGCCAATAAACCATAGCATTGAAGTCCAATCGACTTCAACTCCACGTATAAATAATATTGTATTCTCAAAACTGCTTATCATACATGGGCAAGCACCGTTATAAAATCCAAAAAAGCCTAAACCGATAAGTAAAAAGACCATTCGTAGGTTTCTGGTTCTTTTATATCTGACTAAAATTCCTGCTATAACGGTTAGACCAAGAGCTATGAGTGTAATCATCATGGTGCTTCCCCAAGTAAAATCAAGCGTACTATTTTGATTATTCTCCAAATTGGCGTATGGACAACCGGCACAATTACCATTGCATGCAGCAGCTGTGTCTTCGTTAAATTCTTTAAATTCACTAAAGTCATCGCTTGTTTGAGTTGTGGTATCTTCGTTAAAAGGTTTAAATTCATCTTGAGCGTAGCTAAAGCTCGAGAATAAAACTGTTACAAAAATTATCCAAATTTTTAACATAAAGTATTTTTTTACGAGCAACAAAGCTATACAAAATATTTTTCAAATAAAATAATTGATTTTATCGTTATTCTTTTTCAAAAAAAGATTTTCTACTTTTATGCAAAATAAAAGTATATGAAAAATTGTCGTTTTGTTGTCTTTATGATTTTACTAATATTCGGTATTACAGGTGTTTATTCTCAAAATACGGTTTTCGACAAAGTGAAAATTACAATTAAAGAACCAGCCGATATTCAGCAGATAAGTGAGCTTGGAATACCATTAGATGGTACGTATATCAAAAAAAATGAATACATCGTTGGCGAATTTTCAAGACAAGATATCGAAAAAATAAAAGCTAAAGGTTATTCGGTTGAAGTATTAGTTGCCGATATGGCTTCTTATTATGAAAAAAGAAATAAACAAACGGCTGATTCTTTAGGACTGAAAAAAAAAGCCATAGAAAATGCTTCTTGTTTCGTAGATAAATATCCCACACCCCATTATTTTACCTTAGGTTCAGTGGGTGGCTATTATTCTTACAATGAAATAATGGCTCAATTAGATAGTTTGCATCAGCGTTTTCCACAGTTAGTAAGTGTTAAGCAAGCTCTTAGTCCTAATTCTATTGAAGGGCGAAAGCTTTGGTACGTAAAAATTTCCGATAATCCTTCAGTTGAGGAGTCTGAACCTAAAGTGTTATATTCAGGGTTAACACATGCTCGTGAGCCAATGGGAATGCAACAGCTCTTTTATTATATGTATTATTTGCTCGAAAATTATCAAACCAATCCCAGTGTAAAATATTTAGTCGATAACCTTGAGATGTATTTCTTGCCTTGTACTAATCCCGATGGTTATGCTTTAAACGAATCTACCAATCCTAATGGAGGAGGTATGCACCGTAAAAATTGTCGTCCAACAGGAGCTTCCAATTATGGAATTGACTTAAACCGCAATTTTGGCTATATGTGGGGCTATGATAATGTTGGCTCTTCGACCAATATTGAATCTGAAACATATAGGGGTACTGCTGCTTTTTCTGAACCCGAAACGCAAGCCTTAAAGGCATTTGCCGAAGCAAAACAATTTACCTATGTTATCGATTATCATTGTTATAGCAATGTATTGCTTTATCCGTGGGGTTATACCAATGCTACTACTCCCGATAATAATATTTTTAGAGCTTATTCTGATTTAATGACGCAAATGAATGGCTTTTTTTATGGTACTCCTATGGAGGGAGTTGGTTATAATGCTAATGGAGGTTCGTTCGATTGGTATTATGGTGAGCAAAGTTCTAAACCTAAGATTTTGGCATGGTCGCCCGAAGCAGGAAATGCCAACGATGGCTTTTATCCAGCATCGAATCGCATAGAATATATTGCTAAAACATTTATGGAAATGAATCTATATATTGCTCGTTTTGCTTTGAAATATGCCGATATAAAAGATTTATCAAATCGTTTCATTGTAAATGGTAATTATGTACGTTTTTTGCTTTACAATGTTGGAATGAATACACCTACCGATTTTACACTTACATTTATTCCGGTAAGTAATGGCTTGCAAGCTACTACATTGCAAAAAAATTACGTTCAATTATCCTTTTTACAACAGTTCAACGATTCGTTTCAAATAAACATTGATGCCAGCATTCCCGATGGCACTCTCTTAAAATATTTGTATAAAGTTGAAACTTCGCAAGGGTTTTATTATACCGATACATTTAGCTTTGTTAAAGGAGTTCCTGTTACATTGTTGACCGAAAACTGCAGTTCTATGACACAGTGGACTTCTACCACATGGAACACCACTTCTTCACAATATCATTCGGCACCCAAAAGCATAACCGATTCGCCTAGCGGTGATTATCCTGATAACACCACTCGTACTATTACGTTAAATCAGGCTATATCTTTATCCAATGCTGTTTATGCCGAGCTATCGTTTTGGACCAAATGGGATATTGAACCCTTAGCCGATTATGTTCAGGTGCAAATATCGACCGATAATGGCACTACATGGCAACCCTTGTGTGGGCAATATATGCAACCCTCGTTTTTGACTTCTACAATAAACCAGCCCATTTACGACGGTATGCGTGATGAGTGGGTACAAGAACGAATTATATTAAACGATTACCTTGGTCAGAATATTAAAATCAGAATAAAATTGATAAGCGGAAATTCTTATACCATGCAAAACGATGGTTTTTATTTCGATGATATGTTGGTTCAAGTTATATCAAGCCCTTCAAACGTTAATATCAATGAGCTGAATGATACATTTAATATTTACCCAAATCCTGCAAAAGATAATGTTACTATTCAGTATCGAGTAAAGAACGATGCTGAATTGGTGGTAACTTCTATTTTAGGACAAGAGATTAAAAAAATTAAACTCGATGCAACCAAAACTTCATTTTTCCTGTCAATAGAGGGATTAAAAGGTTTATATTTATTTACGATTAAGTCTAAAGACGAAATGTTGAAACCCCAATGGATAATGGTAGAATGAGAATTATTGTTGTCGTTTTATTGTTAACTTCGCATTTATTGTTGGCTCAAACCTCTGTCAAAATAGCTTTGCTAAAGTACAATGGAGGTGGTGATTGGTATGCTAATCCTACGTCTTTGCCAAATTTAATAAAATTTTGCAATAAAGAACTAGGGACAAATATTCATCCCGAACCGGCTACAGTTGAAGTTGGAAGTGCCGATTTGTTTAATTATCCTTTTGTGCATATGACCGGGCATGGCAATGTGTTTTTCAATTCCCAAGAAGTGCAAAATTTAAGAAACTACCTTATAGCCGGAGGTTTTTTGCATATCGACGATAATTACGGTTTAAATGAGTTTATTCGTCGAGAGATGAAAAAAGTTTTTCCTGAAACCGATTTTGTGGAATTGCCTTTTTCGCATCCTATTTATCATCAAAAATTTCAATTCCCCAAAGGATTACCCAAAATTCATGAGCACGATGGTAAAGCACCACAAGGATTTGGTATTTTATATCAAGGACGGTTGGTTTGCTTTTATTCGTACGAAACCGATTTGGGCGACGGTTGGGAAGATACCGATGTACACAACGACCCCGAAGAAAAACACATCGAAGCTTTAAAAATGGGCGCTAATATTATTCAATATGTGTTTGGTAAATAAAAATATATATGTGCAAATCTAAATATCTATATGCTTATGTATAAAAAAATGTTTTTCTTTTTATCTATAGTTACTCTTTTGGGTGCATGTAAAAGCGAGAATGAAGAGGATTATTTGGGAGTTAAGAATAATAATGATTCTACATCGTGCGATACCCTTTATGTAACATATTCTAAGCAAATAAAGCCAATGTTAGATTATGATTGTGCTTATTGCCATATGAATGATATGGTTCCTGGTTGCGATTTAGATAATTATGAACACACGGTAAATTATATTAGCAGAACTGGCACAAAATTATACGACTATGTTAAAAATAACGATCATCAAGGAGTAGTTCTTGATTCATGTAAATTAAAACAATTGAGCAAGTGGGTACAAAATCCTGCACCTTAAAATAACTATGATTATGAAATAGCCATGAGAATAAATTCACAGCAACCGAAAATGAAATTATCACTCACAAATAAGCCTTGCTCTTTATTCGAATGGCGTATTCCATGTGACCTTAATTTAAAAATTAAAAAATAATTAC
>JABUFC010000045.1 GCA_013314715.1 Bacteroidales bacterium
ACTGCTTGTGCTAAAGATAAATATAAAGAAAAAATCGAAGTATTAACCGCAAACTATACTATTTAATATTAAATATTTTTGCACCTTTCGTTTGTCATTTATTGCACTTTTTGTTTGGCAGTTTATACATAACGAAAAAAGTAGTGTTGCAATAAAAAAAATTCCATTACATCTTAGCCTTTTTTATACCTTTGTGCATTCATTTTAATGTATGCAAGAAAAATATACCATTGAAGTTTGCTTTACGCCGGCATTGTATCATTTGTATGATAATCCAGAGAATACGGTCGTAATAGTTGATGTTTTAAGAGCAACCTCCTCCATTTGTGCTGCATTCGCTGCCGGTGCAAAAAAAATATTGCCTGTTGCAACCGTTGAACAAGCACGCGAAGTTAAACAGCAAGGTTATATCTTAGCCGCCGAACGCGATGGTAAAGTACTTGAATTTGCCGACTTTGGCAACTCACCCGACCTTTTTACTCCCGAACGAGTAAAAGATAAAGTGATAGCTTACAGCACTACCAACGGCACACAAGCCATACAAATGGCATCGAAAGCTAAACAAATATTAATCGGCTCATTTACAAACTTATCAACTGTTATAGATTATTTAATACAACACCCCACGCCTGTACTTTTTCTTTGTTCGGGGTGGAAAAATAAATTTAACCTTGAAGATAGCCTATGTGTTGGAGCCATGGCCAATAAACTTTTGGAATCGGGTAAATATAAAACTATATGCGACAGCACTCACGCTGCCATAGACTTATGGAAGATAGCCGAACCCAATTTAATGGCATATTTAGAAAAAGCCTCGCACCGACACCGTTTAAAAAGTATAGTCGATGACCGAATTATACGCTATTGCCACACCATCGATTTAGTTAAGGTTTTACCTGCTTTTAGAAACGGATTCCTCGAAAATATACTTAAATAATAAAAAAGTATTGTAAAACATTTTTTGCAAGGTTCATAATTGAAAAAAAATTATCAAATTGCAGGCTGAAAACTTAAATTTTTATAAAAGTATGAAAAAACATAATTTTAATGCCGGACCAGCTATATTGCCACAAATAGCTATCGAAAATACAGCAAAAGCTATTTTAGATTTCAACGGTATAGGAATGTCTATATTAGAGATTTCGCACCGTAGTAAAGATTTTCAAGCAGTAATTGACGAAGCAGTGGCTTTATTCAAAGAAATACTGAATATTCCTGAAGGATACAGTGTATTATTCTTAGGAGGTGGGGCAAGCACCCAGTTTATGACCGTTCCATATAATTTTCTTGGTAAAAAAGCAGCTTACCTCGAAACCGGTGTATGGGCAAAAAAAGCTATTAAAGAAGCTAAAAACTTTGGCGAAGTTCAAATTGTAGCCTCTTCTGCCGATAAAAACTTTTGCTATATTCCCAAAGGTTGGCAAATACCTACCGATGTAGATTATTTCCACTTTACCTCAAACAATACTATTTATGGTACTGAAATTCGTCAAGATTTCGACGCTAAAGTGCCCATTGTTTGCGATATGTCGTCCGATTTTTGCAGCCGCCCCGTAGATGTTAGCAAATACGCACTCATCTATGCTGGCGCTCAAAAAAATGTAGGACCTGCTGGAGTTACCGTTGTTATTATTAAAGATGAATTCTTAAATAACAATCAAGTTGCCAACAGAATGATACCTACCATGATAAATTACAAAACACATGTTGCCGAAGGAAGTTTATTTAACACTCCTCCAGTATTACCCATTTTTACAGTAAAAGAAACACTCAAATGGCTCAAATCAATAGGCGGCTTAAAGGCTATTGAAAAAATGAATATCGAAAAAGCACAATTATTATACGATGCGATAGATAATAGTAAAATGTTTGTTGGAACAGTTGAAAAAGACTCCCGTTCGTTAATGAACATTTGCTTTGTAATGAAAGAGCAATATAAAGACAAAGAAGAAGCATTTATGGAATTTGCAAAATCAAAAGGTATAGTGGGTATAAAAGGACATCGTTCAGTAGGAGGCTTCAGAGCTTCTACGTATAATGCTTTACCTAAAGAATCGGTTCAAGCTTTAGTTGATGCTATGCACGAATTCGAAAAAGCAAACGCTTAAAAATATTCTAAAAAAAAATAAATATCTAACAACCTACTGAATTACAGTAGGTTGTTTTTGTTAATAACTTCTATTAACTTTTTTTTATATACATACGTATAAAGCCACAACTATAATATAATTTTGAGCCAAATATTTTTGAATATGACAACACAAAGAAATTTGATCCCCGATTATTTATTTGAAGTGAGCTGGGAAGTATGCAATAAAGTAGGAGGAATCTATACCGTAATTTCGACAAAAGCAAAATCAATATCCGATATTCTTAACGACCGATACATATTAATTGGTCCCGATGTTTGGAAAGACACAAACGAACATCACGAATTTATCGAAGACCATTTTTTATTTAGCTCATGGCGAAAACACCTTGAATACGAAGGCATTAAATGTAAGATTGGAAGATGGAATATTGCCGGAAGTCCTGTTGCTATTTTAGTTGACTTCACTTCGTATTTCTCACAAAAAGATAAAATTTTCTTCGAATTTTGGGAAAGTCATAAACTCGATTCACTTACAGGACAATGGGACTATATTGAACCGGCATTATTTGGTTATGCCGCTGCACGTATTATTCATAGCTTTTACGACTTTTTTATTACTGCACAAGATAAAGTTGTGGCACATTTTCACGAATGGATGACCGGAACCGGAGCCCTATATCTTAATAATAACGTACCTCAGGTAGCTACTGTTTTTACCACGCACGCAACTACACTTGGTAGAGCTATTGCTGGCAATGGCTTATCTTTATATTCACAAATAGAAGAATACGACCCCGACGAAATAGCACGTCGTTTTAACCTAATATCAAAATATTCACTCGAAAAGAATTCTGCTCTTGTAGCCGATGCTTTTACCGTTGTTAGCGATATTACTAATATTGAATGCGAGCATTTTTTGACTAAAAAAGCAGATGTTATTACCCCAAACGGTTTTGAGAACACTTTTGTCCCCGAAGGTGAACTCTTTACCCAAAAAAAACAGATCGCACGACGAAAATTAAAAAACATCGCCGAAGCCATGACCAATACCCCCATTCCTGACGATGCATTGTTCATTGCCAATAGTGGCAGGTACGAATTTCATAATAAAGGTATCGATGTATTTATCGATGCTTTAGCCGAACTTAACAGTAATCATCAACTGAATAAAAACATATATGCATTTATCCTTGTTCCAGCTAACCATGCAGGACCGAGAACCGAGGTAATTGAAAATATTCACAACTGCGATTATAGCCATCCTATCGAATACAATTATCTAACTCATAACTTACATCAAGCTGAATATGATCCTATATTAAACCGCATTCGCCAAAAAGAATTAAATAACAAATCTCACGATAATATTAAAATTTTCTTTGTACCCTGTTATTTAGATGGATTAGACGGAATTTTTAATTTGCCATATTACGATCTGCTTATTGGTTTTGACCTAACTGTATTTCCATCGTATTACGAACCTTGGGGATATACTCCTTTAGAAAGTTTGGCCTTTCATATACCTACTATAACAACCACTCTTGCGGGTTTTGGTTTGTGGATAAAAAATCATTTTTCAGACTATCAACATAGTGTTTACATTGTAGAACGGAACGACAACAACTACAACGAAGTAGTAATAAACACAGCACAAAGTATTTTAGAATATATTTCTCTGTCGGACGATTTACGATTAGCAGCAGAAAAGAAATCGTTCGAAATAGCATCTCAAATTCTTTGGGAAAAACTCCTTCATTATTATCTCGATGCTTATAATATTGCCTTAAATAAATCAATACTTCGTTACGAACTATATAAAAATAAAAAATTACCCGATACATTATTTACCGAAAACAATAATAATAAACCACAATGGCGTAAAATACTTGTTAATACATACTTACCCGATGCACTTATGGGACTTAAAGAAATGGCACAAAATTTATGGTGGTCATGGCATGTTCCAGCTATTGAAATGTTCGAATCCATCGATCCCTTCCTTTGGCGAAAATGTGAACGAAACCCCATTATTTTATTAGAACAACTATCGTTAGAACAATACAATCAATTGCTTGCCAACGAGTCGTTCATGACAAAATATAACGAAGTGTATAGCCAATTCAAAACCTATATCGAAAACAAACCTGAGCAAGACAATTTAATTGCATATTTTAGCATGGAATATGGCATACACGATAGTTTAAAAATTTATTCAGGAGGTTTAGGAGTGCTTGCCGGCGATTATTTAAAACAAGCCAGCGATTCTTGCAAAAATATGATTGGTGTCGGACTGCTTTATCGTTATGGTTACTTTACTCAATCGCTCAGCATAACAGGCGAACAAATTGCACTCAATGTTCCACAAAAATTTTCGCATTTACCCGTTTTACCTGTACGTAATGAGAATAACGATTGGGTAACCATTTCGCTATCATTTCCCGGTCGTACCGTTTATGCTAAAGTTTGGGTTGTTAATGTTGGTAGAGTTCCACTATACCTACTCGATACTGACATTGACGAAAATAATGCCGAAGATAGAACCATTACCCACCAACTATACGGAGGAGATAATGAAAATCGTTTAAAACAAGAAATCTTACTTGGTATTGGTGGTATCAAAATGCTCGAACTTTTAAAAATACAACCACAACTCTATCATTGCAACGAAGGACATGCTGCCTTTATTGGGCTAGAACGTTTACGTCGTTTCATAGAACAACGCCATTTAAGCTTTTACGAAGCTTTAGAAATAGTTCGAAGCTCTACACTCTTTACTACGCATACTCCAGTGCCAGCAGGGCACGATGTGTTCTCTGAAGCACTCATTAGAACCTATTTAGCCTATTATGCCGACAAATTCAACATAAGTTGGAATAGCTTTATTGGATTAGGAAGAGTTAACGAAGAAGACAGCAATGAACCATTCTCTATGAGTGTTCTTGCATGTAAGTTATCGCAAGAAGTAAATGGCGTAAGCCGCATTCATGGACGAGTATCAAGAGAAATGTTTCAGCCTATATGGAATAATTACTTCGCCGATGAACTCCACATTGGACATGTTACCAATGGTGTTCATTTTCCAACATGGGTAGCCAAACCCTGGCTTAAACTATATCATAAATATTTACCCTCAGAATTTATACATCAGCAACATAAAGCCGAATATTGGAAAGCAATAGAACAAGTTCCCGACGAAGAAATATGGAAAGTTCGTACTACCCTTAAACAAGAACTTTTTGTTTTTTTACGCAAACGCTTAATGGAAAATCTCGAAATCAGGCAAGAAAACCCCAAAGTTGTACTTGAACTCATCGAAAAATTAAACGACAATATTCTTACCATAGGCTTTGCACGACGTTTTGCAACATACAAACGAGCACATTTACTATTTAGCGATTTAAACCGTTTAAGTCGTTTAGTCAACCATACCGAACGCCCCATGATGTTTATATTTGCTGGCAAAGCTCATCCAGCCGACAAGGCCGGTCAGGATTTAATTAAAATGATTTACGAAGTTTCGCATAAACCTGAATTCATCGGCAAAATTTTGTTTGTCGAAAATTATGATATGGAATTAGCATCAAAACTTATTCAAGGAGTGGATGTTTGGCTCAATACACCAACACGTCCATTAGAAGCGTCGGGAACCAGTGGCGAAAAGGCAATTATGAATGGAGTTGTTAATTGTAGTGTGCTCGACGGCTGGTGGGCAGAAGGATATGTTAAAGGAGCCGGCTGGGCTCTTAAAGAAGAACGTACCTACACCAATCAAGCATACCAAGACAACTTAGACGCCGAAACACTGTATTACTTGTTTGAAAATGAAATTGCACCCACTTATTACCAACGCGATGAAAACCAAATCTCTACCAAATGGATTTCACACATAAAAAAAACCATATCATCGATTGCACCACACTTTACCATGCAACGCCAACTCAACGATTATTACGAAAAATTTTACAATAAACTTCTCGAACGTAGAAAAATACTTACCGACAACCAATACGAACAAGCTCGTGCCATTGCTGCATGGAAACTACGTATGCTCCGTGCATGGGAAAGCATCGAAGTAGTAAATATTACAACCCCCGATGTTACCGCCCGACCTCTAAACCTCGGCGATTATTTTACTGCTCAAGTCTGCCTCAATCTGCACGAAATCCCAGCTAAAGAAATCAATATCGAAGTACTATTCGGCAAAAAAGAATTTGACGAAATGAAAAAAATATTGTTTGTTGAAAAACTTATTCCCATTAAAGAAGAAAAAGGAATGGTAACCTATGAATGTAAAATACCCATTACTAAAGTTGGTGTTTTTGATTACGCTTTTAGAGTTTATCCAACCCATCCTCTATTACCCCATCGAATGGACTTCCCACTAGTTAAATGGTTATAAAAAATTCATAAAATAAATATGAATGTTGTTTATATAATTCAAGAGCCTTTATTCAAAATAATAAAAAAATTCACCTATGAAACGATTATATTTATTTTTAATGTTAAGTTTAGCATTGAGTTCTGTTTTTGCTCAATCGAATAAAAATTTGATTGTAAAATGCTTAGATCTTGAAAATCCTGACACTGCCATTCTATACTACCCTATCGAAAATCATATAAAAGTTTTCTACAACAATACAGATTCTAACAATTTTACCATATCCATTATTGGAGGAAAAATTAAAAAAGTTAACGATCAATATATAATTCATGTACTTGACCGTAATCGTGTTACATTATTAGTACATAATAATAACAATCAATCCGTTGATAAAATTTACTTTTTTGTTAAAGATTACAAAGAACCAGCCGTAATGCTTTGCGGAACAAAAGGCGGACATGTACCATTAAAAAAGCTTTTAAAAGAAGAAAAAATAAGTCTTAATTTACACGAAAACCCTTTTCTAAAGCAAAACTTTAAGATAAAGGAATTTAAATTAACCATAAACAACGACACACAAAACATTTCACTCATTTCTAATTCCGAATATTTAACAAATGAACAAAAAGCTGCTCTCAAAAACCTAAAGAAAGGTCAAAAATTCTACATCGAAGACCTTATACTTATAGACGCTCAAAACAAAGAAATTAAAGCAACACCTTCGGCTTTTATCGTTGATTAACTAACGCTCAATAAGCAATTTTATCATCGTTTGCTTATAGTTTGACATTAATCGTATAAAGTATATCCCGGTAGGCAAATGATTTACATCTATCTTTTCTTCACCATCGATGTTTTCATCTATTACCTTTTGCATAATGGCATTGTACATTTGTAAGTTTATTCTATCGGACAAATTTGACTTCACTACAAAATAGTTATTTGCCGGATTTGGAAAAACTACCATCGAATTAGCAAACGACGCACCTATACCAACTCCGGTAATAGTAATAGTATGGCAAGTAATAAGTGTATCGCACGCATAAAGCATCAAACAAGCATTATATTGACCATCGTTTGAATAACTATGAATAGGATTTGCTTCTGTAGAATTGATTCCATCACCAAACATCCATAAATAATTACCCGGCGTAGATTGATTGATAAAAGTTATGGTATTTTGCTGCTGGGTATAACTAAATGCAGCTATCGGCTGCTGCCCTTGTGGCACGGTTACTACAGCTACTTGACTACAGTTACTTGCATCGTTTATGGTAACAGCATAATAACCAGCTCCTAATCCACAACAAGTAGTAGAATTACATCCATTTGCCCAATTATAAGTATAAGGTGGAGTTCCATTTTCAGCATGTGCAGTTATGCACGCATCGGTATAATTTACACACGATGGAGGCACAATAGAATCAACCACCAGACTTAGCGATGTTTGATTATTTACAACAAAGAAAGTATCAGCCGAACAACCATTTGCATGAGTTACCGTTACAGTATATACTCCCGCCGGAAGATTCGAATTCATAACAACAGAATTATTTGTATTGGTCAGTACTAAACCATTCGACCAAAAATAATTATAAGGTGCTAAACCATTTGTTACTTGCAAAATAATGCCTCCATCGGCCATTCCGCAATTACTATTATTAATAAAACCTGTTAACTGAGGCTTAGGTTTTTGAACAACCTGAACAGGCAAAGTAGCAACACAGTTATCAGCATCCGTAATAACAATTGTATGACTTCCTGCATATAAATTATAAATGGTATCGATTGAATTAAACTGATGATAACCATCGTAATAAGGAGGTGTTCCGCCACTTACCTCGATAATTGCCATACCACCCGATCCCCCTTCGCAATAATCATAAAGACTTAATAGATTTACAACTAAAGGAGTAGAATGATTATTTAAAGTTACATATTGAGACACCTGACAACCAGAAACATCGGTAACTGTATAATAATATGTTCCGCCATCTAAATTAGTAAGGATATTGGTATGATTGTTAGGAAACCCATTCCAACTATAACTATAAGGACTCACTCCTCCACTCACTTGCAAAATAATAATTCCATTAGCACCACAATGAGGTTCCTGCACTTGAGTATTTACCGTCAAAAGGTTAGAATAATACAGTGTTATACTGTCAACAACTTGACAACCCAGAGAATCTGTAACCGTATAGTAATAAGTACCTTCGCCAAGATTTATAGCCGTATTGGTGGTTTGTGGTGGCTGAGTTGACCATAAATAAGTATAGGGCGTAACACCTCCTTCAGCTTGAATTTGAATAAATCCATTGTTCGATGTTAAACAAGACGGGAAATGCACATTTTGGATATGCGATGTTAAACTACTTTGACTATGAATAGTATATTGAGCAACTGCTGCACAATGATTTACATCCGAAACCGTAACATAATAAGTACCATTGCAAAGCAAAGAATCTTTGGAGCCCATGCCCGTGCTATCAACAAATTGTATCCCATTGCTCCATTGATATGTTAAAGGTAAATTTTGCGAGTTCGAAGTAGCCACTAATGAAGCATTGCAATGTTGTGCGCAAATATTGGAATCTTCTTGCTGAATGATAATACTTGGAGCACCTGCATTTACAATATCATAAGCAAGTAACGAATAACACTGATTCGCATTATAAACACTTACTTCATAATGTCCCGCAGGTATATTTTGAATAAACGAACTCGTTGAAGAAGTATTATTTGTTTGAAAACCTGTTGACCAGTGATATGAATAATTAGGAATTCCGTTTGCCGTAATACCAATAATGATATAACCATTATTTTGACCACAACTACTATTACCTACATTTGAAGTTACAACAGGAATTTTTGGACGCTGATATGCAACTGTATTACTGCATATGCCTTCGCTAAATTCAATTTTTAATTCCGGATTGCCCGATGAAAAGGGTACATGAATGGTAAATGGAATAGTATTCGTTCCGGAAACTGGTAAAACCGAAACCGTATTGCTCGGAATATCGGTTATTAAAACAGAACCACTACTTGGAGCGTTAGTTGCATAAATTTCGCCATTGATTTCATAACGATTCAAATTATCGCAATTGCCAACGGTTAATGATACTGAATCAATATTACACTGCACAAGTGGTTGACACGAAACACTACCAGCACCCGGCTGTCCTACATTGCTTTGAGAAATAACCATGTAACCATTTTGATTACTATAATTGGTAACCATAATAATATAATATTCGTTCACCAAAGCATTCAAAATATGAATATTCTCTTCTGCGTTTGGACTATAACTACAATCGACCATATTACCGGAAGGATAAAAGTTTGGATCTGAAGTATTACTAGGGCAATTCGAGCAATTAGCTGTAAGCATCGATGTACAAGGGGTATAAGCATCGTTAAAAGGACCCCAGCAAACAAAATCGATATCGTTATTGGTAGGAGAAGTTAAGTTAAAAATTAAATTACCGGGTTGCGAAACATGAATATTAAACCACATAGGGTTAGGTTGTGTAAATAAGCAACCATAATTAGGACCCGTTTCGGCTTGGGTATTAGTATTAAAAGGAATGGTATCGCTGGTTGCAAAACAAATAGATTGCGAATTGACACAGAGAGCATTCGTTGTATTCAACGAACTTGAAATAAAGCTGTGAGCATCTAAAAATATTCCTGAATCATAAATAGCATCTCCAATGTCAGCAATGACAATTCGCAAATGATAAGTTCTACCGGGGATTACTCCTGCTTTAGCTTTTAATGGTACTGTAAATCCATCAAACACAATGGAAGTGCCATTATCATTATTAACATAAAATTGACTATTATTTAAATTAACGCAATTAGATGAACTACCATAGCTTCCAACCGATCCTGAATTTATGGTATTGATATTTATAGGTAAATTTGTCCCCGGAACCAAAGCAATATTTTTATTGGAAAAATAATTTCCGATGGGATATTCTCCATTTATAAAAATACCAACTGCATCGGAAAACTGACTGCACACATATTCAGGATATTCTTCGCTAGCAAATACAAATCTTAACTCAATAGAATCACCCGAAGGAACAAAATCAAACTCCAAATAACCTGCATTAAAAGAGGTAGCCCCACCCATAGCACTTAATAAAGAATCGCCAGGCAAACCATTATCAAAAGAATAAAAGGTACTTGCAACATTAGGAATACCTGTTGTTCTCCCGGTAGATATAACAATTCCTGATGAAAGTCCTAAATTAGTTGTTTGTCCATTACTAAATGCCGATATACTATTTTTAAAAACAGACCCGGAATACGAGGCATTCATAACCTGAATCCCTGTTCCGGCCAAAAGCTGTGCTAATTCTAAAGCTGTTTTAGTAGTATCTATTTGCAATTGTGCAAATAACGTAAAAGCATTTATTGTAAAAACTAAAAGACCCATTAACTTTTTCATAGTAAAGAAATATTAAAATAACTTAACAAATATACAAATTTTTCTAAAACAAACAAAAAAATAAAAAAGGCTGCTCCATAGAGCAGCCTCTTAATTTCCTCACTAACGTAATTGTTATGCGGGATGAATTGCTTCAACCGGGCAAACATCTGCACATGCACCACAATCGGTACAAGTTTCGGGATCAATTTTGTAAATATCACCTTCAGAAATTGCACCTACTGGGCATTCATCAATACAAGTACCGCAAGCAGTACAATCGTTTGAAATTTTATAAGCCATCGTTTAAAAATTTAATTGGTTATTCGCTGCAAATATAAACATGTATTTTTAAAACAAAAATGATTTTTTTATTAGCAAATTGTAAATTATATGAATATTGCTTAAATTTGTCTCATTCAAAGTAAACAAGATGAAAACATTTTTTTTCATTATATTGATTATCGTTTTATCCATTCAAATAAAAGCACAACCGATACCCACCACCGAAGAGAATATCCCTTTTCTAGTTACATTTGGTGGTCAAAGCGAAACTAAATGGGGCGATGACGATTTCTGTCAAATATTCTTTATCCTAATTCCAACTAACTATATTCAACCTTTCTATTTAAGGGTTTTCGACCCCGATTGTGGTATTCAGTACGATGAAGCCAAAGGTCCATTTAACACTAAAACTAGCTTTAGCATTTATGGAGGAAAGGGCTGTTATACCGACCCCGACTCTAAAAACACCGATCCCAAAGGAAACTATAAAGCAGGTAACTTATTGGCTACCAAAACATTTACTGACGACAGTAAATACGATAATAGTTGGTACACTTTCGGGCCTTTTAACCCATCCGAAGGCGAAATGGTGCCCGAATTTGGAGGACATATATTTAAACTTATTGTTCAAGGAATTAGCGGCGATGACGGAAACCTTTATCGTATCTATGTTAGCACAGAAAAAAATGAAAACAAAGCTATTGAAGGAGGTAATGCGTTTACCTACGAATACACTTTTAGAATGCACGATAACCCATCAAATATTTCTCATATATATCCTTATATCGATGATAAAGTTATCTCAGTTAAAATTACTAATTTTGATTGGGACAACGATGGCATAATTCGAGTAATATCGGTAGCTAAAAATGGTTTAAAGGTAGATGTTTCTAACGAAGGAGATTGGAAAAATACCACACTCCCTGTTGTTGCCGAAGAAAAAAACACTTCGTTCGACATACAATTTGTAAAAAAGCAAGCTATTAAAAACAACAATGTAGTTATCTACGTAACGAACCAATACGGCGAACTACTTCCCTTTTATGTTAGTCCTATTGGCGGTATTCCTAAATATAAAGGGAAAATTAAAACAACACAAATTAAAAAGAAATAATTTCTGTTTATAGGGCAAATATGGTATGAGCAAAAAAAAATTTTTTTTCATTTTCTATTTCGTTTTTCAAACAATTGTCTTATGTTCTCAAAGCTTTCAATTTAAAGTACTTTCATCTGAAAACACCAACATTTATCCTTATATATATAGCCTCCATCAAGATAGCTTAGGATATTTATGGATAGGCACTGGCGATGGACTTTTTCTATACGATGGCAATACTTTAAATTCATATCCATTAACATTTATTTCTGGCGATAATTTTATTTCGTCCAGCACACTTAACCATAAAGGTATCTCATATCTAGGTTTAAACAATGGCACAATTGTTTATCGTCTTGAGCAAAAATTCTATCTAATTAAAGAAAGTTTACAATTTAAAAGTACCATTAACCAGCTTCAATTTTATAAAAATGAACTATGGGCAGCTGTTCAAAATAAAGGCATTTTTCGCATAGTAAATCATCATGTCCAAAAAAATCCAATTCTTATTCCCAACACACAAACGTATTGCTTTTTAATAAAAGAGAATCTAGTATTAATTGGAACATCCGATGGTGTGTATATTTATAACAACGGACACCTAAACCTAATAAGCAGCTTACCACAGACAAAAATTGAGTGCATATATCAAAATCCGTCATCTAATACCATTTTTATTGGAACAGAAGACGAAGGAATGATTGAAATAGCAATAAATAACGATAAAATCAAAATCATAAAATCCTATTCTTTTGTAAACAACATAAAAGATATTACTAGCGATGCAGATGGAAACTTATGGGTAGCAACCATGGGCGAAGGGGTTTATTTTTATCGTTACAATAAAGTTACAGGACTTTTTTCGCAAGAACTTCAGTTTACAACCGAAAATGGACTTCCAAATATGCAAATACGTAAATTATTTTTCGACCGTGAACATAATTTATGGATAGGAAGTTATGGCGGAGGATTATTTCAATATTATGAAAGCGCATTTAGCCATATACTACAAAAATATAACGATAAAGAATTATCGTTTACAGCACTTTGCAATTATAATGAATTTCTTATCGGAGCAACTAGTAATGGTAAACTTTATAAAATAAATATTAATGCTCCTCAACAATATATTCAATACGAAGTAAAAGAGCTTGAAAATCAAAAAATCAATAACCTCTTTGTTGATAATAGCTTAATACTTTGGATTGGTACAGAATACTCAGGTGTTTTTTTGCTCGATTTGCTTACCGGAAAAATCATTAAGCATCTCTATTTTCAAGATGAACTTCAAAATAACATCAGTTCTATTGACGGTTTTGGAAATTTTAAATGCGTTGGAACTAAAAATGGACTCATTGTTTTTAATTCTGAAAAAAAAGACTATGAATACCAAAAAATCACAACTGCCGAAGGATTACCTCATAACTATATCAATCAAGTATTGTGCGACGTACATGGCAATGTATGGGTGATAACCCCAACTAATTTTCTTACAAAATACAATTTTACTAACCAAAAAATCACTTTAAATAAAATTAACATCAATGATATTTTAAAAATCAATGCTATTTGTTTCGATCATAAAAATCAAACCTGGGCAGCAACTTATGGAAATGGCGTTTTTAAAATCGACACAGCCATTTTTAACTATACTACCTCAAATGGCTTATTTTCAGATTATACTTATAGCATAGCAGCAGACGAATCGGGTACCATCTGGGTTGGACACCGTCAAGGAATTTCATCCATTAAAGGGAATACGATTCGAACATTCTCTAAAAACATAGGACTATATGCCGATTGCAATCCCAATGCCATAACAATTGATAAAAATGGTTCTGTTTGGTTTGGAACAACTAAAGGTATTTTACGATACGACTTTAAAAAATCTGTTATCAATAAATATCCACCAACCGTTATTGTTACTAGTCTTAAAATAAATGATATCGAAAACGTTATTTCGCCCTATGTAGAGTTAGAATCTGGAAGATACAAAATTCAATTTTCGTTTACAGGTATTTCGCTTCGCGAATCAGAAGGCGTTACTTTTCAATATATGTTAGAAGGATACGATGCTGGCTGGTCTGAAATTACCACTAATAGAACGGTTCTATACCCAAGATTAGAAGAAGGAACATATACATTCAAAGTACTAGCATATAATTACGATAAGGTGGCATCTATTAAACCCTACACCATTACCATTCGTATTTTACCTCCTTTTTATAAACGTTGGTGGTTTATTTTAATTTCAATAGCTGTTATTGCCTATATTTTCTACCTAATTATTAAAATCCGCGAACGCAATTTACGCAGAATGGAAAAAATACTAAAAGAGAAACTAGACCAACGCACCAAAGAAGTAGTTAAACAAAAAGAACTTATTGAGCGAAAAAATAAAGATATAACCGACAGTATTCAATATGCCAAACGCATTCAAGAAGCTATTTTACCATCGTTAAGAATATTACACGAAAACTTCCCCCAATCGTTTGTATTTTATCAACCTCGCGATATTGTAAGTGGCGACTTTTATATGTTCCACCAAATAGACAAAAAGTTTATATTTATCTGTGCCGATGCTACCGGACATGGCGTTCCAGGAGCTTTTATGTCGCTTATTAGCAGCACCATACTCAAAGATATTTTACATTTGCAACAACATATAACTCCAAGTGAACTATTATATAAGTTAGATAAAGAGATATCCGATATTTTCAATCAAGATAACTCAGAAACACAAGATGGACTCGATTTATCTGTTTGTCTTTTTGACAAAGAAACTTATATGCTAACCTATAGTGCGGCTATGCGCCCCCTTATTATCTTTTCAGAACAAAAATGGACTTACTATAAAGGTAATCGTCATTCTATTGGATTTTCAAAATACGATATACACAAAACCTTTTACGATATACAAATTCAACTAAAACCCAACGATCGGTTTTACTTATTCACCGATGGATTACCCGACCAATTTAGCAGCCAAGAACATAAACTTAAAGTAAGCGGACTTATTCACTGGCTCGAGGAAATTCAAAAAATATCCATGACACAACAACACATTGAAATTCAGAAACGGCTTGTATCATGGAAAGGTAAAGAGCCACAAATAGACGATATTCTTTTAATTGGAATAGAAGTTTAAAAATATATAAATTAAAAAAAGTTAAATTTATCGTCAATAAATTGCATAATAAAAATAGGTACACTACTTTTGGTAAAAATTTTGATTAAAAGAAATAACTAATAAAATTTTCAACTATGAAAAAGCTAAATGTTTTAATTTTAACGCTTCTTATTGGAAGCATAAGCCTATGGGCTCAAACACAAAGTGCAAAAATTACTTTTACAGAAGAATCGTTCGATTTTGGTAAAATTGCCGAAGAAAAAGGTCCAGTAACGCACGAGTTTACCTTTACTAATACGGGTGCACAACCTCTAATTATTCAAAAGGTGAAGGCATCATGTGGATGTACTACACCCGATTGGACAAAAGACCCGGTATTACCTGGGAAAAAGGGCTTTGTTAAAGCTACTTATAATCCTCAAGGACGTCCAGGACCATTTAACAAATCCATTACTGTTACCAGTAATGCCGAAAATTCAAATGTAGTTCTCATTATTAAAGGCGAAGTTACACCTAAACCCAGAACCATAGAAGACGATTATCCTATGCAAATTGGTGGCATTCGCTTAAAAACCAATCACCTTGCTTTTATCAAAGTATTTAACAATCAAATTAAAACCGACAGCGTTCAAATTATAAATACTTCAACAGAAAACATTAAAATAACATTTAATAATGTACCTCAACATTTAAGTATAAAAGCAGTTCCTGCCGAACTAAAACCTAACCAAAAAGGCTCTATTGTTGTTACATACGATGGCAATAAACAAAAAGAATGGGGTTTTGTTATGGACAGAGTTGATTTAATGCTCAATGGCAAAACCGATCCGAACAATCGACTCTCAATCAGTGCAACTATCGAAGAAGACTTCTCAAAACTCACACCCGAACAAAGAGCTAATGCCCCCAAAGCAAACTTTAACACTAAAGAATTTAATTTTGGTACCATCAATGAAGGTGATGTTAAAGACTTTGATTTTATCTTAACTAACGATGGTAAAAGCGACTTAATTATTCGTAAAGTCAAAGCTTCGTGTGGATGTACTGCCGTTACACCTGCCGAAACAGTTATCAAACCCGGAAAATCGACAACCATTAAAACGTCATTCAATTCAACAGGTAAACCTGGAAAACAAAATAAAACGGTTACTGTTATAACTAACGATCCCGATAATGCTAATATTACACTGCGTGTTACCGGCGATGTTATAAAAAAAGAACAACCACAACAGCCCAATAACGGTAATAAATAATATTTAAATTCTTTTTAAAAAAACGCTAAGCTTTTACAGGGCTTAGCGTTTTTTTAATATCTTTGCACTATCCAAAACATGATTTTAGCCCAAAACATATCAAAAAGTTACGGAAACTTACAAGTACTTAAAGACGTTTCACTTACTATTCATAAGAGCGAAATCGTATCTATAGTAGGTGCAAGTGGTGCTGGCAAAACAACACTTTTACAAATATTAGGTACCCTTCAGCACCCCGATAGCGGAACTGTTTTAATTGACGGAGTTGATGTTCATAAATTAAAAGATATAGCATTATCTAAATTTAGAAATAAAAAAATTGGTTTTGTTTTTCAATTTCACCACCTTTTACCCGAATTTACAGCACTCGAAAACATTTGCATTCCCGGTTATATTTCTAGCAAAACAAAATCAGAAGTCGAAAAGAGAGCAAAAGAATTAAGCGAATTTATGAATATACAACATCGTTTAAATCACAAACCACATGAACTTTCGGGCGGCGAAAATCAACGAGTAGCCATAGCCAGAGCTTTAATCAATAACCCCGATGTGATTTTTGCTGACGAACCATCGGGCAATCTAGACTCTGTAAACACCCACGAACTCTTTTCGCTTATTTTATCGTTACGCGAACATTATAAGCAAACCTTTGTAATTGTTACACATAACGCCGAGTTAGCAAATATTTCAGATAAAATTTTCTACATGGCCGACGGAAAAATAGAATACGAAAATAAATTAAGTAAACAAACTCAATTAAAGTTTTAAGAAAAAAGAACTAATAAAAGCAAATACACCAAAAGCAATAATTATTACACCCATAATTTTATTCATCCACCACAATCGACGTAAACGAAATTTTTTTCTGAATACATTGATTATATTAACCAGTGTAACCCACCATAAAACAGCACCACAAAATACTCCTGATATCAACATGATCATATTATACCAATTATTTTCTTTCGGAATAATACCAAATCCGGCAAAAACAGCTCCAAACACAAAAACCGTTAAAGGATTAGATAAAGTTAATAAAAATACCGATGCAAAATCAGCCCAAAGATTATTATTCTTATTACGTTGCTTACGTATTTGTATAGCAGGGTTGGTCAAAAAGAATTTTAACCCCAACATCAATAATATAAATCCGCCCACTAAACGCAAATAGAGCTGTTGTGTTTCTATGAAATTATGTACTGCGCTAATACCAAAAGCAGCAACAATAGCAAAAAAAGTGTCAGCTAGAGCTGCTCCAATACCCGCTACCACTCCGTTGGTTCGTCGGCTATTGAGAGTTTTTTGAATACAAATTAACCCCACAGGACCTAAAGGGATAGAAGCAGTTAACCCAATAAAAATTCCGTTTATAAACAATAAAAAATCCATTGAGCAAAAATACAAGAATTAAACCTCAAAAAAAACAATTTCATTACTTTTATTGAAAAGACGAGAAAGTGGGATTATCGATCTTATTCCCTTTTTCGTCCCAAGAGGTTTGCCTAATATTTTTATCGTTATCGAAAATAATTTCAGACTTCTTCTGACCATTCTTATAATAAAATATAGAAGGTCCATGTTTTAAGCCATTTTTATAAACACAAAAACGCTTTTTGTTTCCATTTTCATAAAACCAAATCCATTCTCCATCACGAAGCCCATCTTTAATATAGCCACCCATTCCAAGTTTACCGCTTGGAAAAGTTGTAACACACTTTCCAGTAAATGGAATTTTTGAATTAGGCTCATAAAACAAACCATTTACTTCTTCTAAATCATCATATTTTACTACTTTTTGAGCAGTAACAATATTTGACATCAAAAATATACTCAATATGCAATATATATATTTCATATCAGCAACAAACGTACAAATTTATTTAAATATAAGCAAGTGTAAAAATACGTAAAAATGATTCTATTTTAATATTTTTAACCCATTCAACTGTTTATTAAGAACAATGTTTATTTAAATCTGCTCTTTTTTTATTTGCTTATTTAGAATAGATAAAAATAATTATTTATCTTTACAACAAAAATACTTATGTCGAACGACGAAATAAGAAATACGGTTAAAGAACTGTTTACCAATTATTTAGAACGTAAAGGTCATCGCAAAACACCCGAGCGTTACGCTATTTTAGATGAAATATATTTACAACCCGAACACTTTGACATTGAAAGCCTTTATATTTACATGAAAAATAAGGGTTATTCCATAAGTAGGGCAACTTTATATAATACCATTGAGTTGTTATTAGATAGCAATTTAGTTATTCGTCATCAGTTTGGAAAAAATCTTTCTCAATTCGAAAAAGCTTTTGGTGCCAAACAACACGATCATCTTATATGCGTTCGCTGTGGTAAAATTGTAGAATTTTGCAACCCACGTTTACACGAAATTATTAAATCGTCAGCCGAATTTAATAAATTCAAACCCTCGTTTCATTCACTCTATATTTATGGTCTTTGCGAAAAATGCTCAAAAACGAGTATTTAATGTTGGTTAATCCTCATCATCAATATCGGGGATATAGTTTGTAGAAGTAACTTTAAATTCTGTACGTCTGTTTAATTGATTTGCTAAATCTTTTTGTTCTTGATTTGAGAGTGAATTGATAAAAGATTCTGTTAAAACAGTACCTTCAGGGAACCCTGTTTGCTGTGCCATACGGGGAGTAATTGTTTTTGGCACATTTTTTCCATAGCCTTTAGCTGTTAAACGATCTTTTGCAATGCCTTTTTCAATAAGATAATCAATAACCGACTGTGCACGACGCTGCGACAAAATAATGTTACTAAGCGAATCGCCTACCATATCGGTATGCGATGCAAGTTCTATGGTAATATTCGGATTGGCATGTAAAATATCAATCAATTTATTTAGCTCTTTTTTAGATTCGGGACGTAATTCCCATTTTCCAAAATCGTAATAAATATTTTCAACTTCAACCGGATTGGAAATATTGGCTAAACGAATTACATCGGTAAAGGTTTTGCTATCGGCAAGCTCGGCAGTAGTAATCTTTCCTTTTTGGTTTAAGTATCCTTCTTTTTTGGCTAAATAAATATAATCGGTATGCGGGTTAAGCTTGTATTTAAAAGTCCCATCGTCGAGGGTTGTAATGTCTAAATCGGTACCATCGCTACCAACAATTCTAACTTTTGCTCCTTTTATTGGTTTATCGGTTGTTGCATCGCGTACTACACCTTGCAATACAAATTCCATTGGTGGAAGATAAAACGAATAGATATCGTCTTTACCTCTACCACCTTTGCGTGTAGAGCTAAAAAGACCCTCTTCGGCATTTTTCTTAAAAATAATGGCAAAATCGTCGGCTGATGAGTTTATCGGATATCGCATATTTTCGACTACCCATTCTCCATCTTCGTTTTTAGTTGCTTTAAAAATATCAAGTCCACCCATTCCAGGATGTCCATTGGAAGCAAAATATAAAATACCATTATCGCGAATATAAGGGTATAGTTCATCACCAGACGTGTTTATATTCATCCCCATGTTGATCGGGTTTGAAAATGGCTTTGATTTTGATGTGCGAGTTGCCATGTAAATATCGTTACCACCGAAACCGCCTGGCATATTAGAAACAAAATACAGCGTTAGTCCATCGGCAGATATACTTGGATGTCCAAAGTTCACACTATCGCTTCCTAATGGAACATTTTCGCAAGTTGTCCAATCTTCACCAGCAGGACGTGTTGATCGATATATCTTACAACCTAATTTAATACCACGTACAATATGACAACGGGTAAAATATAATTCATTATAGTTGTTGGTAAAGGCTGGAGTTCCATCGTCATTCGTAGAATTAACGGTATCGCTTATTGTTTCGGGCTTTTCCCATTGATTTTTTTTATTGAAATTGCTTTCAAAAATATCGGTAAAGTTTGTACCTGTTACTGGATTTATTTTTTCGCCATGTGCGCCAACTCTACTACTAGTAAAATATATATTCGTATAATCGTCGCTAGCATATGCAGGGGCAAAATCGCCCTCCTTTGAATTTATTTCTTTTAAATTTTCTATTTTATAACGAGTGGGATATTCCATCCATTCAGCTGCCATACTACACGATTTATAGCCCATTTGAGCATAAACATCGTCGGGCTTATATTTTAGATATTCTTTATATTGTGTTGCAGCATCGGCGTATTTTTCATTAATTTTTAACATATCGGCATAATACAAAATAGCCATAGGTTCGTGATAACCTTTTTGTATTGCTTTTAAGTAAGCGGCTTCGGCTTTAACTACATCGTTTATATAACGATAACATTCGGCGATGCGAAATTGTATATAAGCTTTTTCGTACTTATTGGTGCTCTCTTTCAAATTATCTTTATATAAATTTAAAGCTTTGAAATACTCGTGGGTTGTAAAGGCTAAATCTGCTTTCTTAGTAAGTTTACTGTAAAATTGATCTTGTTGCGCAGCGGCAGATATAGTTATTAAGCTTACGATAAGTATAAAAATATTCTTCATCATTCATGCATAAATTATAAAACATGTGTAACGTAAAAGGAGCAAAAATAGTATTTAATTTTTAGATATGCTTACAACGAATTAATTACTAGAGCTACGAACAATGATTTTTTCTTCGTAGGTTTCGTTGTTTTTCAAAATTAATGCTCCATAGCCTTTTAGCGTATCGTAATGATTCCAGCTAATTTGTTTTTTGTACCAGGCATAAACACTGTAAATACTTTCGTACTTAAACTCGTGATAGGTTTTACCGCTACCATCGGTAACTTTAATATCGTAAAGTTTTTTTTCATCAGGATCGAAATATCCAACTGATGGGTAATTGCTACTGTATAAAGTTGGGTCGGAATACACTTTAACTGTAGCACCTACCATTGGGTGACCTTCCTCATCTACAACTAATACGGTTGCTTTGGGAGGTTTTTCTTTTTTACATTTTGAAGCGGTGGTTGCTACAAAAAGCGATATTAAAACTATAAAAACGAGACTTTTGTTCATATTTTATCTTAATATTAACGTTTTGGTTATTTCTTCGTCTTCTTTTAAAACGATAACTCCCGACGCTTGGCGAGTAACGGGATTTCCGTATTCAGCTTTTACATTAAAAATGGCTTCGTTTTTAAATTCAAAGCGTACTTGTCCACTAGCATCGGTTGTTCCTTTTAAATTTAATACTTTATCGTTAGGATCGACATAGCTACCATTGGGTTGTGCAAAAACGGTTACTTTAACATTTGCAAGCGGCTTATATGACGTGTCAAGTGTAATAATAAGAGCCTTTGGGGGAGCTGGCTTTTTGCACGAATGCATTCCCCCACCAAGCACAATTAAGATAATTAGTATATGGAATATATATTTCATAAATAATTGGACAATAATACAATTTTTTTTTCAATAAAGCAAATTATTTTATTGAACTGCTGTTTTTGTAGTTTTAAAAATGTTCTACCATTTTAATATCCAACCCGAATATGTAGGGTTTTGAGATTTAAATTCGTCTAATGCTTTTTGAGCATCGGCTTGATTTTCGTATTGATTTAGAGCAACCCTTCGTTTACCATCACAATTCAATACAAGGGGTTCTATATCTATAGTTTTTAATGTATTTACAAAATCGTTGACTTGTTTATCGGTTGTAAACGAACCCAAAATAACATAATATTTGTTTTGTGAATGGTTTATGTTTTTATTGTTTAAGTCAGCAACAGATGTTTTTTGCAGATGTTCGTTATTTTTTTTGCTCTCGTCTATATGATGAGAAGGTGATTGAATCGATGGCTTTAAAGCAACTTTTACATTGGTGAGGGTATCAATTGTATGGTCAAGATTAACTGGATTGTTGGTGAATGAATGAAGTTGAATATTTTGACTAAATGAAGACTCTTGTTGATGTAAAATTCTATAATTATTGATTTTTGCTGGCAGAATTGCCAGTGCAATAACTAAAGGTGTGATGATAATTGTTTTTACAATTCGGTTGAGTTGACCTGCATTTGGTAACGATGGATAAGAAAAAACGACATTTCGTTCGAAAGTGGAGGCAGGAAGTACAATATTTTGTAAACCAAAAAAATCGGGAAATTCTTGCCATTTTAATTGCGACTGAAAATGAATAGTACCTTTTGACAGATTAAATGTTCCTATTCCATCTAATGACAAAGAACCAAATTGAAAAAGACGCGTATTCCATAAAACTACCGTATTGGCAATAGTTTTGAGTGTATCGAAATAATGTTGTTGCGTGTTTTTGGATAATTCTATAGCTAACGCTCCATCGTTATTTTTGATTCGTGGGTTGAATTGCAATTGATAACTTGGAGCATAAAAAATATTTTGCTCGGCATCCCAACGTGCAGGAGTTGGTTGTAAAAATAATGTCCCCCAATCGGGAATTATAACAAATCCGTCGCGTTTTACTAAATACTGAATACTGGTTATGAGTAATTTATCGTTTACATTGATCATATAGCAAAAGTAACGCTTTTTAACATGTTAAAACATACTCTTTCTTTTGAGTTTTTAACAAGAAATAAACATCAGATATTAACAATTGTTTAAAACTTTTTATTAAGCGACTCAAACTAATAAACAGTTTGAGCCCTTTGCAAAACTAAAAAAAAACGTACTCGTTTATTGTGATAAAAATTTCAAACTTATTTTAATTATTTGTATTGCTTTTTATCTATTACATTAGAACAATCTAAATAAAAAAAAAGCAATGTGTAACTCTCACGTCATGGCAAGCGAACGTATCCCCTAACTGTCATTGCGATTCTTCTCTAAAAAAAGAGAAGAAGAAGCAATCTCCACTACACATACACAACGAGACCTTTGCAAAACTAAAATAAAACAACAGTATTCGTTAATGCGATTAAAAAATCAATCTTTTTATTCAATAATTTTTAGATTGCTTCTATATGTTCGTAATGATGAAAAAGGAGTTTTGCATAG
>JABUFC010000046.1 GCA_013314715.1 Bacteroidales bacterium
GTCTTAATCCTTGCGAAGTTCTTCCAAACAACGTTAGTTGTTGGTAGAATTTTAATGGACTATGCACGACGACACCCACATTTCCAAATTTCCTAATTTCCACATTACCACGTCTTAATCCTTGCGAAGTTCTTCCAAACAACGTTAGTTGTTGGTAGAATTTTAATGGACAATGTACTACGACAACGATGAAGAGTTTATTTCAATAACCTTTGGCGGAAAGTCTTAATCCTTGTTTTTCCTATTGTAGCAAAAGGATTCGTCCGAATGCCAACTACAAAAACCACTGCTCAGGAATTTAGTTCGCTTTTGCTCCTAAATTCCTATTCGGAACGAAAATGGACAATGTACTACGACAAGATGAAAAATTGTATATAAATTTACAAGGCGACTTGTCTTAATCCTTGTTTTTCCTATTGTAGCAAAAGGATTCGTCCGAATGCCAACTACAAAAACCACTACTCAGGAATTTAGTTCGCTTTGGCTCCTAAATTCCTTTTCGGAACGAAAATGGACAATGTACTACGACAGCAGATTTTTAATGATTTGATAATCAGTATCGTTTAAGAAAATTTAAGTTAAAATTAACATTTGTTAACATTTCAACACCCTGCACGCATTTAGCGATTTTAACACTTTTTTAACATTTCAACAATTTGCAATAATGTCGTTTTAACAAATTTTTAACATTTATTAACGAATTTTAATAATCACAATCGGTCAAAGAACTTGGTACAAATATATAATTATTTTTTTGAAAAAAAAAAATTAATCATCGGGGTGGAGTTCTTCGGGCAAAAATTGGTAAAAGGTGTCGCCTCGTAACCCCAATCGAATGGTTTCGAGCGAAATGATTTCGGCAGGTGCTATGTTTCCTAAATTAACGTTAGGACCAAGCAAACGAACAAACCAAACTTGCTGCGATTTGTTGGGTGCTTCCCAAATGATTTTATCACCATCAATTGCCGATAGTATTTTATTGATAAGTACCACATGGGCGCTTCCGTTGGAGCGATAAATGCCTACATTGCCGCTTTCGCGTGCTTCGGCTATCACTTTGAATGCACCTGCTTCAAGTTCTTTTTTCATCATTTTTATCCATTTGGCTGGAGTAATAATAATGCTTTCTTCTTTTGAACCAACTTCAGAAAGCACAGTATATTGTTTTGAAAGTTGATAAATATATTCGCATTTTTTATTATGTTCGAGTACCATTGAGCCATCGGATACTTCGACTAAATCGAGCTGGTGTTCGTCGACAAAACGGCGGTATTCGTCGAACATATTACGAATAAGAAAAGCTTCGAATAGCGTACCTCCAAAATAAGGGCGAATACCACACGAACGGTATATTTTTATTTTTTCTTTAATATTTTTAGAAACAAGCGAAGTTCCAAAGCCAAATTTAACAAAATCGACATAGTCGCCGCCTATTTCGCAAAGGTTAGCCGCTTCTTGTGTACTCAAGCCTTTATCCATAATCATGGCTAATCCCTTATCTCTAGGTTTTTGGGTGCGTTCAGGTATAAATGGTAATTTAAAATTCATAAATTATATTTATTTTTTATCGTGCAAATTTAATAAGCCTTTAAATAATTTATCATTTTTTGCTTGAGGAAATGTTTCCAAAAATATTGATATATAACTGGGGTCTTTAACAACAGCCTGACTTAAAAATTGATAAGCATCGGCTCTACGGTCTTCGAGTAAATATAAACCGGCCAAACGATATTGAATACGAACATTTTCTTCTACCTGGTTAAGGGCTTTTTCTAGTACAACAATGCTTTTATTTATGTTGCCTTTGGCTTGATAAATTTCGGATTGTAACAAAATATAATCTACTTCGTCGGGAATTTGCGATAAGGCTTTATTTATGTATATAAGAGCTTTATGATAATTTCTTTGATGATACATTAAATCGGCAAGATTAAAGTTAAGTTCAGGATCCTCGTTGTTAACTTTTTGTGCTAAAAACAAATAATGATGAGCCATATCGTAATCGTGTAGCATTAAGAAAAGTCCACCCAAGTTAACCAATGCTTGTATGTTTTCGGGGTTGCTTTCGTACGATTTTAAATAATAGGCTGTTGCATTTAAGTAATCGTTAAGATTTTCGTAACATTTACCAATATTTAGAAACACTTCCGACTCGTCGCCTAAATCTAATTCGATAATGGTTAAATATACTTCGAGCGATTTTTCATATTTTTTTAAATAATAAAGTATGGTTGCATAGGTATAAAGTGCTTGAGGGTGTTCGGGAAATATAGCAATGGCGTATTCAACACTTTCGAGTGCTTCTTCGTATTTCTTGGCTCTTATTTGTAAAATAGCTAAAATCACCCAATATTCGACACTGTAAGGGAATATTTGAATCGCTTTTTCGATATATTTTATGCTTTTGTTTAGCTTGTTTTGTAACGAATTGCATAACGCGATATTTTCGAGCCAGTAGGCTTTTGAATTTTTTTCCTTATCGGAAACCGTTATATTTAATAAAATAGATTCGATAAAATCGATTTTATATTTATCTTTTTTTCTAAGTTTTTTTTCGACAATGAAAGGTTGCTCAAAATCGTTTTTAACAAATTCGATTTGTAATATATCGTTGAGTTGAAATATAATATGAACGTATGGGTTGAATTCTAATCCCTCGTCATCGTGTTCATCGTTATCAAATATATTATCATTTTGCTCAATTTCAGTTAATAATTGTAAAGATAGTTGATGATATTTTTGGGCTTTGGCGATATTGCCTAATTCGATGTGGCAAAGTGCAATATAAATAACGGCCATAATATTGTCTCGGTCGTATATATAAGCATTTTTTAAAGTTTGAATAGCTTCGTTGAATCGTTTTCGTCTATATAAAAAATAACCTTTTTTTAACAAAATTTCACTCGATGTGGGATATAAATAAATGCCCCACTCAATGGCCTTTTCGGCATAGTTATTTTTTCCTTCATTAAAGTAATAATCAATTAAAAATTCGTACACTTCAACTGGAGCATATAAGTGCGTATCTTTTTTAACGGCTTCTCTAAAGCTCTGATCCCAACTATCGATATCAAATTCTAAAAAATCTTCAAACATAAATATAAATTCACTTTTACAAAGTTAATGCAAATACCCCAATTTTGAAAAAATAGTTATGAACAAAAAAGGGTGTAATATGCTAGATATTAAAAAATATTTTTTATATCTTTTGTATCAATATTTGCAAAAGTGCTTTATTTAATTTTAAATGCTTTTTTAAATGTATCAACGTAGTCGAGTTTTTCCCAGGTAAAGAATTCTATTTCTTTTTTTATTTTTTTGTTATAACAATTTTTTTCAATTCCGTTACCGTTTGGGATTGTAATTTCTACTTTTTTCTTGTAAGGTTCGCGTCCAAAATGTCCGTATGCAGCAGTAGGTTCGTATATTGGATTTTTTAGTCCAAGATGCTTAATGATTGCATAAGGTCGCATGTCGTATATTTCTTGAATTTTGCGTGCAATTTCGCCATCGCTTAAAGTTTTTCCTTTGGCATCTTTAACTTTGGCTGTGCCATAAGTATTAACATAAAATCCGACGGGTTGTGCTACTCCAATAGCATAAGCAACTTGTACCAATACTTCGTCGCAGATACCAGCAGCAACCATATTTTTAGCTACATGACGCATAGCATATGCAGCCGATCGGTCAACTTTGGATGGGTCTTTGCCCGAAAAAGCTCCACCACCATGAGCACCACGCCCACCATAGGTATCGACAATAATTTTTCGGCCTGTTAATCCTGTATCGCCATGAGGTCCACCAATGATAAATAAACCGGTTGGGTTTACATGTAATTTATATTTAAAATCGAATAATTTTTGAACTTTTTTGGGCAGTTGTTTTTTTACTCGTGGAATAAGTATTTCTTGAACATCTTTGTATATGGTATCGTGCATTTTCTTCTCGGCGGCTTTACGTGCTTTTTCGGTATTGTTTTCGGGTTTAACAAATTCATCGTGTTGGGTCGAAATTACAATGGTATCAATACGTTTAGGATTACCATTATCGTCGTATTCGACAGTAACTTGCGATTTGGAGTCGGGGCGTAAATAGAGCATCTGTTTTCCTTCTCGGCGAATAGCGGCTAACTCTTGTACAAACATATGTGCCAGTTCAATGGGCATGGGCATAAAATTTTCCATTTCGCGGCAAGCATAGCCAAACATCATTCCTTGATCGCCTGCGCCTTGTTCTTCGGGATTTTTACGAACTACTCCCTGGCGAATATCGGGCGATTGTTCGTGTATAGAGCTTATTACACCACAACTATTGCCATCGAACATATATTCGGCTTTGGTATAACCGATTCTATTTACAACTCGGCGTGCTACTTCTTGCACATCGACATACCCTTCGGTTCGTACTTCACCAGCTAATACAACCAAGCCAGTTGTTACTAATGTTTCGCAAGCTACTTTCGACTCACTATCAACCGTTAAGAAAGCATCTAATAATGCATCGGAAATTTGATCGGCCACTTTATCGGGATGACCTTCGGATACAGATTCTGAAGTAAATAAATAACTCATATTTGTTTTTTTTGCAAAAATAATATTTTTAAATTCGAAATCCTATGTTAAAACCTAAAAGTATTTTTATAGCATTATCAAAAGGTACAAAGTCGCCTCTATTTAATTTTTGGGTATTGCTATAGGGAAGATTGCTTTGCCAAGTAATATCGCGATAACCCATGCCATAAAAAAAATCGAAGGTATAGTTATTTACAGTGTGCTGGTATCCAAATTTTAAGGCAATATATTGATAAGTAGCATTTATGCCCTGTGCTCTCATTTTAAAATAATAATTGGTAATATAAGCTTTTGAATAGGAAGCATTAGCAGCTGTATAAAAACCTTCAAAAGGTGAAGTGCCCTTTTTACGAGCCAAAAAATAATATTTATATTCGGCCTGAAAACGATATCCGTTAATTTTTATTTCGTCGTTATAGCTCATAGCGGCTTCGGCTAAATAAACATATGGCGATTTACCAAGATAAGCAGCCATAATTTGTATAGTAGAAAAAGTGGCAATAGGTTTTTCGAATCCTAAGCGATATTCGGCTGTATATAAAATAGGACCTTGAAATATTGTAAATGGATTGGTTTTAATATTTAAGATGTAGGTTTTATGTTGTTCAAATGAATCGTTCCATTGGGCATAGGTAGGTGTTATGAAAATAAAATTTATCAAGCATAAAAATACGTTTATATAGTTTTTTTTGTGTTTTATGTTGGAATTCATTGTTTATTCTTTAATTCTTCGTAATAATATGGTTCTAAAACTGTGGGTATATTGCGGTTTTCTTTAATTGAACTTACTACAGGTGCAACGGTATAGGCATGGAGTATGCCCTCATTGATGGGTTTAATGAGGTTTTCGATATGTTGTTTAGATGTATTCTCATCGAGCCACGAATAAAGATGTTGTTCGGGCAGAATTAATGGCATGCGTTTTTTTTGGTTATGAATTTTTTCCATCAAACGATTAGCTGGTGTTGTTATAATACTAAAGCTATGTTTTTTTTCTCCAGTTTGATAATCAATCGATTCATTGTAAATACAACCTAAATGCAAATATTTATGTTCAATATGTTCAATAAAATAAGGGTATTTTTTTCCATTATAGAAACGCCACTCATAAAATCCTCGCACCCCTAATACACAACGTTGTTTTTTAATAGCATCTCTGAACGATGGTTTTTCAAAAATAGTTTCGCCCATAGCATTAAGTGTTTTGCTACGAATGTCATTCGCATTTTTTGCCCAAGAAGGTATAAGTCCCCACGATGACATCACAATGCTATGGTAAGTTACAATTGGCAAAACGGGAAATTGAAATCCGCTAACAAAGTAATAAAGATTGAATGAACATATTTGGTTGGTATTGATTTTTTTGTTCAATAATATGCTATATTGCTCAGCATATTTTTGTGGACTTGTTTCAATAAAAGAAATACTAAAACACATATTTTAATATAAAACTTCGAATAACTTTTGGGTAATTTTTTTATTGAGTTTAATATTGTATAGTCCTAAAATGTTTTCATTTTTTTTAATCTTGTTAATGATTTCTTTTTTTTTAGCTTCGTCAATAGAACTGTGAGTTAAAATTAATAAATAATCGAATACCTGTTCTTTCAAAAAATCAATATTCGTATTTTTTAAAAGAAATAAGTTACAGCTTTCATTTTTAAACGAATAAACATAGTATTCTGATTTTTCTTCTTTAGTATAAGGTAGTTGGCAATTTTCGGCTATAAGCTTCACTAAAACGTGCATAGGTTTTTGCGATAAAATAGACCAAATATCAATTTGCGTGATGGTATTTTGCGAAACAATTCGATGTGTTTTTTTAGCTTTCATGTTTTATTCCATTTTCTATTTTTCCAAATAACAGGTCTAAAAGCCGCTATTGCAGCTATTGTGCTAATATAAACAAAGTAAATTAAAGAAACAAATGGATAATATAAATACCAACGTCGATGTAAGTGAATAAACTTTTGCCCTATGAGAAATAGAGGTAAATCGATTAACATTTTAATTATGAAAAACAAAAATATAAAAAGTAACATGGGTGTATGAAATATAGAAAAAATAATACCGACAAACAAATAAAAATGAATTAAAAAGATAAGCCAACTTGTAAAGACTGCCATATTGTTTTTAAAATATTTGGCTTTCGATGCCCAACGTAAACGTTGCCTCAAAAATTCATTTAAATTATTTGATGGTTTTATGTTTACTACCGACGATGGATTTAAATTTAAATAGACTTTACCTTGTTGTTTTATATGTTCGTGAAGCATAAAAACATCGTCGCCCGAAGGGATAGCCATATTCATTTTTTGTGTATAGTATAATGCTCTTATTTTAGGCATAGCCATATTAGCGCCATTGCAAATAAAAGCTTTTTGAGCAATAGTAGAAGCCATGGTAATAAATTGCATGGCTGCAAAATCGAGTTGTTGAAAAACATAAAAAAATCGATTGGAGTTTATTTTTATTTGTACCGGTGCAATTATCATAGCATCGCTATCAAAAAAATTTAAGTACGATACTAACCAATCGTTTTTTAATTCTACATCGGCATCGGTAAAAACAACCCACTCAGCACTACACATCGACAATCCATATTTAATAGCGTTTTTTTTACCAGCAAGTTCATTTGGTAGCTCATAACATTTAATTCTATTATCTTTGAATTTTGATATAATATTTTTTGTTTTATCGGTCGAATGGTCGTTTATTAAAATAAGTTCAAAGTTTTTATATGATTGTTGGAGTATTTGAAAAATAAATGGTTGAATATTTTCCTCTTCGTTTCGTATGGCAACTAATACAGAAACTTTTTTTGCACTAAAATGCTTAAAGGGTTTTAAATAAAAACATTGGTATAAATAATATACATTCCACCCAATAAAACAGAGGTAAGCAGTAAATAAAAATAATCCTATAATTAAAAATATGTTCAGCTTTTTTTTTTCGTAAAAATACGAAAAAAGTTTATTCAAGCCTTATAGTATTAGATAGTAAGTATTTCTTTTTCTTTAAGTGCTAAAATATCGTCAACCTTAGCAATAAATTGGTCGGTAGCTTTTTGTATTTTTTCTTCGGCTTCTTTAATTTCATCTTCGGCAACTCCATCTTTTTTAAGTTGCTTTAATTCTTCGTTAGCATCGCGGCGAGCGTTACGAATACTAATTTTTGCTGTTTCGCCTTCGTTTTTTACTTGTTTTACCAGTTGTTTACGACGTTCTTCGCTTAATGGAGGAACAATAATACGTAAAATTTCGCCATTATTTTGTGGATTAAATCCTAAATTCGATGCCTGAATAGCTTTTTCGATTGGTTCAAGCATGCTTTTATCCCAAGGCTGAACAATAATAGAACGAGGATCGGGAGCTGCAACATTGGCTACTTGATTTAAAGGTGTTTTTGCACCATAATAATCGACATAAATACCATCTAACATAATAGGCGAAGCTTTTCCAGCACGTATCTTAAGCAACTCCGATTCAAGATGCTTAATTACCTTTTCCATTTGTTCTTTTGCGGAATCGAGGCAAAACTGAACTTCTTCTGTCATAATTCATTTATTTTATGGCAAAATTAGTTATTTTTTAATTATCTTACAATACACAAAGGTCTTAGTTCTTTTAATTTATCGAAATCTTGATGAATAAAAGCTTTTTTTTCGAGATCCAGCTTTTTCTCGTCATTCTGTGCTTGTCGAATTCCTCGTCATTCTGAGCTTGTCGAAGAATGACCCCAATGCTCATTAAGGTTGTGTGTACAGTAATACCTCGACAGGCTCGGTATGACGATGAGTGTAAGGCTGATTACTCTAAAAATATTACTATTTTTATTAGCTTGGTTGAATATTTTTATTCATTGTACATGGGTTGAAATAAGATTGATATAAGACCTTTATAAAGCTCTTATTTGTCATTGCCATCCCTTCTCGTCATTACGAATGAAGGATTGGCATGGTGTTTTGATCCCGAAAAATCGGGAGAAGCAATATTCCCGATGCTCGTTAAAATTGTGTTGTGTGTGGGGTGAAGATTGCTTCTTCTTCTCTTTTTTAAGAGAAGAATTGCAATGACGGTAAGGGGATGCGTTCGCTCGCTTGCCATGACGTGAGAGTTACACATTGCTTCTATTTTATCATTTAGATTGTTCTAATATAATAGATAAAAAGCAATATAATACATTTTAAAAGGAATAACCAATAGATAAGCCTAGCTTAATTTTGGTACCAGTATTTTTGGGACCTGTAAAACTAACTAAAAAGCCACCTTTTGCTACATTATTATCGTAGTTGCTATTACGAATGTATTCTGTATATCCAGGCCCTACGTAAAAATCGAATACAAATCCATTTTTTAAAAACCATTGCGAACCAAATATAACTCCACCACCCTTACCCTTTACAGAACCATTTATAGGATTACTGTATCTGTCTAATGTAGTATTGTAATACTCTTCATAAGTATAATAACCACCAATAAAAATGGCTACACCCGTAATAGAATCGCTATAAAAATAATGGCGTGCTTGAGGCATTATTACAAAACCATGATTGTTGTATGTAGATTGTCCGGAACCACTTTTATTAGAAATTAAAGTATATGTTCCACCAATTGAAAAATAATTTTTAATAAAAAATCGTTCAACCGAAATGGGTATTGCCGCTGCTGCCCCTCCTAATGGGTTTAATTTAAAAATATTTTTATTATGAAAGTTTTTGGGTTGTGCTGTCAAAACTGTAAACGAAGAAATAAAAATTAACAATAAAAAAGTATACTTTGACATATTTTATTTAACCATTACTTTAGTAATAAAAGAATTATTGCGATTATTCAACTTAACTATATAAAAACCTGAGTTTTCAGTATTAATTTTTATTAGATTATCATTAGTAATGATATGCTTAATTAACTGTCCTATTTCGTTATAAACTTCAATTTTTGATTCTCCTATTAAATCTTGAATAAATATATTTTTTTCGCAACTAAAAACTTTTGCTTGGTAAGCATGTTGAATATTTATATCAAGCGGATATTCAAATGTTAAGTTATCGACATATAAAATACTATTGGGTTGAGGTGCATCTTTATCAGACGATAACATAATAATATTTAAATGTGTAGGAGTATCTTGATAATTTGTGTAATTAAGGGTAACCGTAAAAGGTGTCCATGTTAATGCAGTATTTGTAGTTTTAAAATTACCTTGTGCTAAGGTATCCCAGACATTACCATTTTGTTTAAGCAATAATACGCCAATAAATGCCTGATCGCCATACATGGGTTCATATTGATAATACCCTTTTAAAACACTTGGTTTGTATGTAAACGGATAGCCTCCCTCGATAGTGCTCACAAAAGTAATAATATTGACATTAAAATCACCAAGTGTAGCTAATCCGGGTATAGGTGTTCCGAAAATTGATTTTGATTCAATTTTTATAGACGAACTGCCATATTGAACAATTCCCGTTTCTTTAGAAACACAAAATATTCCTAACGACCCTGTTGTTGAATTAGGAGTATCCCAGTATGTAGGATTCTGATAATTACTTTCGTTATACCATTGTTCAAAATCGCCGTTGGGTACTTGTTGGGCTAAAATAAAATTATACATCAATGTAAATAGAAATAAATAAAAATATTTCATTTGTTTAACGTTTATAAGTTATTAATAATAATGATTATATGTTTTTTTGGGGGGTGATAATATGAATTGATCATAGGTCCATTTCATTTTTTTCAAAGAAAGTAATTTTTATGAAAAAGAATAATGATGTAATTATTTTAGATTAATTTTATTAACAACTGTTTTAATTTCTTGCTCTTGTAATTTATCCGAAATCAGAAGCATATTATTATGTTCTACCACAATAAGGTTCGAAACGCCATTAATAACTGCAATTTTATCGTTAGGAATCTGAATAAAATTATCGCTTGCAAGATTGGTAAATACCATATTGCCTCTAATAATATTATTGTTTTTATCTTTTTTTAAATTTTCAAACAACGATCCCCAAGTGCCCAAATCAGACCAACCAAAATCGGCTTTAATAACATAAACATTATCTGCTTTTTCCATTATACCGTAATCAATAGAAATATTGGGGCATTCGCTGTATATATAAGATAATTTTTCTTCCGTTTTTTGAGCACTTGTATTATATTCTTTAAATAAATGAAAAACTTCGGGTAAGTGTTGCTCGAACGAATTTTCTACCGTTTTGATATTCCATAAAAAAATGCCACTATTCCAGAAAAAATCACCGCTTTTTAAAAAAAACTCTGCCAACTCATAATTGGGTTTTTCGGTAAATGTTTTTACCCTCATAATAATATTTTTGGCTTTGTCGTCGTGGTTAATTTGAATATAACCATACCCTGTTTCTGGCCGATTAGGTTTAATACCAATGGTAAGAAGGGCATCGTTTTGAGCAACAAATTCAATACCTTTTTGAATAATATTAATAAACTTTTGAGTATTTAAAATAAGATGATCGGCTGGAGAAACAACAATATTAGCATTTGCGTTTAATTGTTTAATATACGAATTAGCGTATGCAATACATGGAGCCGTATTTTTTCGCATAGGCTCGAGCAATATATTTGGCTCGGGAATTTCTGGTAATTGTACCTTAACAATATCTTTATATTCCTTATTAGTTACAATAACCATATTTTTGTATGGACATATTTCAAGAAAACGTTCAGCGGTTTCTTGTAAAAAGGTTTTTCCTGTTCCTAAAATATCAAGAAATTGTTTAGGATAATTGCTAGTGCTTAGAGGCCAAAAGCGGCTTCCTATACCGCCAGCCATTATAACAACGTATGTATTATTTTCCATTTTTTTGACCGCAAAGATACAAGAACTTTTTTTAAATTACATGTTTTTTTATGCTATCCTGAAACGCATGTATTTATCACATAATTACAATGATTAAAAAATTTAAAATAATTAAAGCTAAAAGTAATAAAACTGCATGACGTTTAATTTCCAAACTAACTAAAACAATCGATAATGATAATGCAATAAAAACAACAATTATATAATATAATGAAGGTAACGATAAACTAAAAAGAAAAAGCCAAACAATAACTAAAGATATGTGTAACCATAAAAAAAAGCGACGTGTACGTATTTTCTTTAATCCTATTTTTCTATTGATAAATTTAGAAACAGTAAAAAAAGATAATATCAGTAATATCATTAAAGGGTATATGGATGACAAAAATTGAGCATAATTAAAATGCTGAATTTCTGAGTTCCGATTTATTAAGGAAAATACATGTTGATTGCTAATAAAAAACATAATGGCATCCATAAATATAAAAGGAAAAAAATAACTCAATAAAAGCAATATATATTCCTTTATATAAAATGGTCGCATAACGATAATGCTAAAAAACGACAAAAATAAAATAATGGTAAAATCTATGTTTATTAAAGAGATAAGAGCATTTAAGAAACCAATATAAATAATTTCTTCGAATGCTTTTTGTTTATCATATAATGAAATAATAATTTTAATAATTAATAGAAAAAATGGTATTATCAATACCGCTGTAAAATCAAGAAAAGTTGAGGTTAATATATTTATTAGTAATACAAAAACAATAGAGGGCAGCAATAATCCCACATGGTCAGCAAACTCCTTACTAATAGACATCATAATAAATGCAGACGCCAATATTATCAAGTAAATAAGTACAATAGAAGCATAAGTATTTAAGGTAATATCCTTTAAAAAAACAGGCGAAAAACTAAAGTTAATAACCAAAGGATGGTGATTTATAATAGAAGTAATAATAAAACCCCATAAACCTACAACCAAAAAATACCAAAAGTTTAGAGAATTTTGGTTATAAAATAGTTTATTTATCATTTTTATTGAAATTCGTATCCGATATCCTTGCGATAATAAATCCCTTCGTAGTCAACTTTCTGAAGAGAATTATATACTTTATCGAGCGATTCTTTAATGGTTCTACCGCTATCGACCATCATTAAAACCCTTCCACCATGGGTATAAATCTCATTTTGTTTAGCCTCAGTTCCAGCATGAAATACAAGCGAATCGACTTTTTCTAAGCCTTTTATCAATTTGCCTTTTTCATATTTTTCGGGATAACCTTTAGATGCGGCAACCACACAAGTATAAAAATCGTTTTTAATTTTAATCTGTTGTTCATTTAAGTTGCCTTCAAACAAGGCATCTAATATTTCTAATAAATCGTTTTCGATTCTTGGAATCACGACTTCTGTTTCGGGATCGCCCATACGTGCATTGTATTCAATTACATAAGGTTCACCATTGCTTATGAGCAAACCAATAAATATAAAGCCTTTGTAATTTATTTTTTCGTGCAATAGACCATAAACTGTACGATGTACAATCAAATCTTCAATTTTTTTCCGTAAAACATTGTCGATAAAAGGCACCGGCGAAATGGATCCCATGCCACCTGTATTTAAGCCTCTATCACCCTCTCCTATTCTTTTATAATCTTTAGCTTCGGGCAGAATAAGATATTTTTCGCCATCGGTAAGAATAAAAAACGATGCTTCAATTCCTTTCAAAAATTGTTCAATGACCACTGTCTCGCTTGCTTGTCCAAACTTTCCATCAAGCATATCCTGTAGGGCTTGGCATGCTTCGTCGTAATCGTTGATAATAAGTACACCTTTGCCGGCTGCCAAACCATCGGCTTTTAATACATAAGGGGGGTGAAACGTTTTCAAAAATGATTGACCTTCTTTTAAGGTAGCTTTAGTTACAATGTGATATTTAGCTGTCGGAATATTGTACTTGAGCATGAATTGTTTAGCCCACGACTTGCTTCCTTCTAATTTGCCACCTTGCGATAAAGGAGCTACTACTCGGCAATGAATGGTATCGGGATCGGAGGTTAAATAATCGGCTATACCTTTTACAATCGGTTCTTCGGGTCCAACAATAACCATTTCAATCTGATGTTCGACAATGGCTTTTTTGACTGCTTCGAAATCGAGTGGGTTAATGGGTAAATTGGTTCCTAAAGATGCTGTACCTGCATTGCCCGGAGCGATAAATAACTTGTGGAGGCGTTGGCTTTGAGCAACTTTCCATGCAAGCGTGTGTTCGCGAGCACCGGAACCCAGTATTAGCACATTATATGGAATATTAGCTTTTGACATGAAATTCTAATTATTTTGATTTACAAAGTAAATAATAATTCCAACGATAATCAAACCCACCAAAATTGCCAACGTAATTTTTATCCAGCTCCATGGTCGTTCACCTTGCACTTCGCCTGTTTGACCGTTAACCATAAATCGGTATATTTTTTTCTTATATCGGTACGCACTTATCCAAATAGGCAATAATATATGTTTAAAAGTTACATCGTCATGATGAACATTCATGGATAATATTTGTTGATGGTCGCCACCTATGTCTCTTCGTATAGCTTGACGAATAAAATCGTTCATTTTTTCTTTGCCAATTTCAAAGCCTTCTTTTACATCTATCTGGTAAGTTTCGGTTCTAAAACCACTCAAAAACTTTTCGTCAAAAGGTAATAAATCGGTCAAGTTCCAAGGCTCTAATTTATCGGTATATTTTTGTGGAAGCGATTTACTCGCCAATACTAAGATGTCGTCAAAATTAAGATATACCGTTCCACTAACAGGCGTCCAACGAGTACGAACCACGGTGCGGGTTCGGGTTACGGTCTGCCCATTCTCGGTTGTTGTATAAGTTTCGGTAGTAGTATAATCGTCGCCACGCATGCCCGAATACTTTGTCGTTGTTTTGCTATCAAAAGTCCAATAAGGGATATACAATCCTTTAAGTTTTTCTTGCTGGGTTGCATATTTTTTTAAATCGTTAGGCGCAAACCACAATTTGCGTAGCCATGTTTGAAATTGGCTAAAGGCAGCTTTGGCGTCAATTTTAAAAGGCAACACCGACCATGGCTTGATAACGTTTTGTATTTCGGCATTTTTAACTACCAAAACACTTCCACAAAATGGACACAATTCAGAAACAACATTATCTTTAAGTGTGGTTTGTGCTCCGCAGGCGTCGCAACGAACCGTAGATATTTGATGTTTGGGTAAAGTGTCGGCATGTTCAGAAATGAATTTTTCAAAATCCATTTCTTCGATAATGGTCGGTTCAATGTGTATTTCATTTTCGGCACCGCAATATTCACACTTAAGGTGCGATGTTCCGGGAGCAAATACAAGCTTTGCACCGCATTGTTTGCAAGTTACGTCCGCTTGATTGGTTTTAAGTAATTCTTCTTGTTCCATTTGTTTTCTTTATCCGTAAATTGAATGATTAAATATACTATACCTAAAACAATAAGTATCAGGTAACTATTATCTTCATTAAAAACTAAAAAAGCAATGGCAAGAAATGCTATGACAGCTAATGTCCAAGCAATAGCCAGTTTAATCGAACTGTAAGGTCTATCGCCCACCACTTCGCCTGTTGAACCATTAACCAAAAAACGATATAATTTGTTTTTGTATCGAAAAGCACTAATCCAAACAGGTAATAAAACCTCCGCATATTCAATCTTTTCGTTAGAATATTTTAAATCGGTAAAAACAATCTGGTTATCATCGTTCGAAGCTAATTCATCGGTGGTTTTATCTATGGCTTCTCTTAAACCTTCTTCATCGCCATTTAATTGTAGGTGAGCTTGATTAAGAATTTGACGGTATTCTTTTTTCTTAATCTTTCTATTTAATTCATCTTCTACCAACTCATCTAACTTTGAAACACCTAAAGTTTTATCTTTTTCTTCCTTAAATATTTGAAGTAATTCGGAAACAGAAATTTGAGGTGTTTCGGCTATATATCCAATGGTAAATTCTTTTTGAAAAGGTTTCAATTGTTCAAATTGCCATTTATTATCCCAGGGTTCTAACCTTAAAAAATCCCATCCTGCCTTATCTTTGAATTGCCTTGGTATAATATTAGTAGCTAAGATCGCTATGTTTTTAAGTTCTATTTTTCTTTTACCTGAGTAATATTGACCATTTTTACCGCTTTCTTTTCCTTTGTATTCAACATTTGCACTATAATTCATTAAATAATAAGGCAAATAAACACCCTTAAAATTTTCTTGTATTTTAACAAAACGAGTAACATCGTTAGGTGCAAACCGAAGCTTTTTAATCCATTTAGAAAAATTGGCAAATGCTTGTTCGCGTGAGACAATAAATGGAATGACACCTTGCAATTGACGACTTTGTTTCTCGTATAATTTTTTATTGACAATAGAGCTAGCACAAAAAGGGCAAATATCGGTTAAAGCAGTTGAAAAAATAATTTGTGCCCCACACGAATCGCAATTTACATATTGAACTGTTTCATTGCTTGCAAGTGTTTCTGCAGCATTATTATCAAAATCAAGTAACGAAAATTTTTCCTGTTTAACCTCAAATGCAAATTCGCTCTTACATTGCAAACATTTTAATATTGTGGAAGCTGGTTGATACATCAACTTACCTCCACAATTATTACACTTAAAATGATTCTCTATCGACATCATTAGTAATATAAAACAAAACTATGCTTGTGGTGGTATCGGTGGTGGAACAGCCCCGAACAATGTTTGCAATTCTACCACTTTATCGGCTGTTTCCCAATTTGCCATGCCCTGACGCCAAACTAAGGTTTGCTTTGTAATCTGATTTTGAGCAATCATTTGTTTAAGCGCATTTATATCGAATGGTCCGGCTTGCTGACCATTAATCACAGCAAAGAACTGCAATTGCGGTGGTACCGGAGGTGGTGTTTGTTGGTTTTGCTGCTGATTGTTTTGATTGGTATTCATAGCATTGGCCATTTGGTTAGCCATAGCAAAGCCCATTCCCATGCCTAAACCAGCACCGGCTGTTCCCGAAGGATTATTAGCTGCTGCGGTCATCGACTCGGCTGCTTGAAATTGCGTATATTTATTTAAATCGCCTATAATGCCCATACTCGAGCGTTTATCTAAGGCTTCTTCAACATTGGGTGGCAATGAAATATTGGAAATTAAGAACTTGGTCAGTTCTATGCCATATTCCATAAATTCGGGCTTGATTTTATTTTCTAAAAATTTGGAAATCTCATCGTAGTTCGAAGCCATATCCAATACAGGTATTTTAGCTTCGCCTATGGCATCGGTAAACCTTGTTAATACAATATTTTTTAATTGTTCAGCTATTTTTTCAACGGTAAAATTGCCATCGGTTCCCACAATTTCTTTAATAAATAGAACGGGGTCTTTAATACGCATGGCATAATTACCAAAAGCTCGAATACGAATAGGTCCAAATTCCGGATCGCGAAGCATAATAGGATTGGGAGTCCCCCACTTTAAATCGGTAAAGTTTTTAGTATTAAGAAAATATACTTCTGCCTTAAAAGGGCTATTAAAACCGTATTTCCAGCCTTTAAGAGTGGCTAAAATGGGTAAATTTTCGGTAGTAAGGGTGTACATTCCCGGTTGAAATACATCTGCTATTTGTCCTTCGTTAATAAATACGGCTACCTGCGATTCACGAACGGTAAGTTTTGCACCATTTTTAATTTCGTTTTGATAGCGTTCAAAACGATATACCATCGTATCATTAGTTGGATCGAGCCATTCAATGATATCAATAAATTCGCCTTTTAATTTGTCAAAAAGTCCCATAATTATGTAATTTTATTTGTTTTGTATTGATTTTGCAATTCGGTCAATAAATAAAATACCATTTAAATGATCTATTTCATGTTGAAAAATAACTGCTGTAAAATTAGTACTCGAAGTACCTTGAACGACTTCTGTATGATGAGTTCCATCGAGTAAATCGTATTCAATTCCGATTGCAGCCCATCGCAATGTGCGACCAGTGATGCCCGGAACCGATAAGCAGCCATCACCATTAAACAAAACGGTATTGCTGCTGGTCATAACAATTTTCGGGTTCAAATAAACTTCAAATGGTTTTCCCGGTTTATCGAGGCGTTTTACCCAAATGATATTTCGGTTAATACCTACTTGTGGTGCAGCAATACCAACACCTGTTGTGGTGGCTAAAGCTGCTCGCATACGCTTGATTAAGGTCATTAACACAACATCGTTGGAATCGGGACGAACATCAATGCTTTGCTTACGTAATATAAGTGAGTCGGTATAAATGGTCGTTAAAAAGATACGCATAGGAACAGAATCGGCTTGATTCATAATAGAATCAATTTCCTGCCCCGTAAATGCTAAAGGATCGATCGTTACTGGCAAGACTCCGCCACCAAGATGGGTCATGGCATGCTGAACAAGAGCTGCCGTTTGGTTTTCGATCATTTCACTGTGCTTTATCCCTTCTAAGTCATAATATTCAAGAAATATTAAATTATATCGTTCTACACTGGCCGGATAATTATTGGGTAAGGTTAAACAAATTTCCTGAACTATTGATGTGGAATTAGAATGTTGTGTGATTACGGGATTAATCATCACTTCGGTGGGCGTGCCGTTTTTATCGAGTCTTTTAACAATGATAATATTTCTGTTGATACCTATTTCAGGTGCAGCTAAATTTTGATAAGTAGCATATTGAGCATAGGTTTTCAACATTCTTCTAACCAAATAGGTAGTAGTATCGTTTGGCACTTTTACATTTTTTGAAGTCTTTTTTAACACAATTAATTGCTGCGAATCCAAAGCCGAAAAAGGTGTAAAAGCTGTAGAAGAATCGGCTGCATATATCCATGCTTTTTCTTGTGTTGTATAAAATAAACTATCAACAACCTTAGGTTCAATTAAATCGTTTTGCTTTTTGCAATTTAGAAAACTAAATAAAACCAATAATAATGCAAGAATAGGATAAACAACTCTCATAATAAGTAATATCTAAAATGATGTTCAAACTTACAAAATATTTTTGAATAGAGTTGTTTTTTTTAACTTATTTTTTTTAAATATAACCGAATCAAACCCTTTTTATGGTTTTACTGTAACAAGCTCTAATCATTTTAGATCATAATCGATAAGAACTTGATAACAACACCAATAAAATCAGTCATGAAAGATTGCTTATTATAAAAAGAATAAGAATTGGTATGAAGCAAAAAAGAAAAACACGCCTAAAGTCATCAAAAGCAAAAAAAATAAGAGAAGGGACCGCCACAAAACTATTTAGCACAAGAAGGTAACGCTGAAACTGCTTCTTCTACAAATTTGAAGAATAGCAATGACGCAGAAAAAATTAGTTGATGATACCACCAACTATGACGAAGAAAACGATTTTATTCGTGCAATTCCTTATGATTTTCGTGTTCGCCATGATCGTGGCTACATGCTTTATTTATTTTTGCATCTTTAGAAGAAAATTCTGTTAAATAACCTATTTTTTCAATCGCTTTTACTAAGCTTTCTTTATTTTGTTTAGTGGCATCGTAGTGAATCGTAACTATTTTTGTTTCTAACTCGGCAACCACATTCATCACCCCATCGACTTTAACCAATTCTTTTTCAATCAATGCCTTACCATTTGCACAATGAAAAAAAGTTTTGATTTTGATTTCAGATTTTTCTTGAGCAAATAAAAAAACGCTCATCACTAAAAATAAAGCGGTTAAAAATAAATTTTTCATAAAACCAGATTTTGTTGTAAATTTGTGCAAATCTAACTAAATTTTTAGACTATGAAAAATCTTTTTATTCTTTTCGTTTTAACATTTGTTGCTTTTAGTGCTTGTAAAAAAGACAATAAAGACAACACCAATAACAACACAACTCCACTGAGTGATGAGATTGTTGCTGCGAGCGATGATGCTGTTTCAAGCAATATGTTTGATGATGTTTTTAAGCAAGCCAGCCAAGGTGGCAAGAAAATGGACGATAGTCTAAGCGGTAAATCAAGTTTGGGGGCTTTTGCTAATGGTTGTGCTACTATTACCATCACTCCTTTTGACTTAACTACCTGGCCTAAAACCGTTACGGTTGATTTTGGCACTGCCAATTGCTTAGGAACAGATGGGCATTATCGTAGGGGCAAAATAATAATGACCATCACAACATGGTACCGCGACTCTGGCTGTGTAATTACAGTAACACCCCAAAATTATTACGTTAACGATTACAAAATAGAAGGCACCAAAGTAATTACAAACTTAGGACGTAATAGTCAAAACCATCTACATTACAGCGTAGTAGTTACAAATGGAAAAGTAACCGACCCAAGTGGTACTACTTTCAGAACATGGAATAGTACCCGCGAAAACGAATGGATAAATGGCGAAAATACAATTTTTAATCCTTGGGACGATGAATATTTAGTAACAGGATCAGCCAATGGCGTTACACGTACGGGTAAAAATTATACCATGGTTATTACCACTCCCTTAAACGTTTGCACCTGTTGTCGTTGGATTCGCAGCGGACAGCTAACACTCACCGTAGATACACATCAACCTATATACATTGATTATGGTCCAACCGACCAATGCGATAATAAAGCTTCGGTTACCATCAACGGAGTAAATTACGAAGTATTAATGAATTAACAATAATAGCAAAAGGTTCTATCGTTCCGTTGCACCATGCAACGGGGAGGAAAGTCCGGGCAGCATAGAGCATCATGCTTCCTAACGGGAAGTTGTCGTAAGGCAAGGCTCTGTAACAGAAAATAACCGTCTCGTTGCTTGCAACGAGATAAGGGTGAAAAGGTGAGGTAAGAGCTCACCAGTTCTATTGGCGACAATAGAAGCTGTACATCCCATGAGCTGTAAGGTCGTGTATACCGGCAACTAAGGGTTGCTCGCCCAATGTCGGGGGGTAGACCGCTGGAACTCGCTAGCAATAGCGAGTCAAGATAAATGATAGAAGTTCATTTTCATTTGAAAATGAAAACAGAACCCGGCTTATACTTTTGCTACATTTTATATAGCTGTCTCAAAAAAAGGGACAGCTTTTTTTATTTTCTAAATATTTTAGATATAAAATCCATTTTATACCTTGTTTTTATTAACATTTATTAACACTTTGTAACTTATTGAATTACAATTTTAATTTAAATATCATTATGCAAAACTAAGAATTTTTTTTCAAATCATTTGTATTCGTATTTTTTTATTTTTAATTTGTCTAAATAAATTTAAGAATATGGAAAATTTTACTCATAATAATTCAATCTTTAAGACTAAGATTGGTTATAAAATAAGATTCATCATTTTTACAGGAATTTTTCTCTTTGTAAATCTGATATTAACAGCACAGATTGTCCCGACTATTCAACCTTACGGAGGTTTTGAAATAGATGGGGACTTAAAAGCCAATACTCCAACAAACGGAATTGGTGATTGGTTAAGTAATACAGGTTCAGGAGGTTACTTGTTAAATAATAATGGCACTCCCTTAGACCCGTTTAATACCTTATATATAATAGATGATTTTAACGGCAATGATGACATTTACCAATCAAGTAAATTTAATGAAAACCCAAACACATGGGTTTGGACTACAGGTGCTGCTTCAAATAAAAATGATATTAACAAAACTCTTTTCCATTTAGCAACCGATGTCAACAATAACACATGGCTTATTGTAGCGTCAGACAGACTTTCAACAAGCGGTACAAGTTATATTGATTTTGAATTTTTACAAAACACATTGGCAAAAAATCAAAATGGAACTTTTACTTCATTTGGACCCCATAATGGAAGAACTGTCAATGATTTTGTTATTTCAATGGAATATAGCAACGGAGGCTCCAGTGGTATTGTTCGCTTTTATACATGGAAACTGGTAAATTCTGTTTACAAGTATATAGAAGTTACAGTTCCTTCAAACATTGCATTTGCAAAAACTAATTTAAATACAATTCCTGTTGACTTTGGAGCCTTCGGATCAAATCAATACGTTCCATATCAATTTGTAGAAGCAGCCATTAATATTACTGCTTTATTCGGAACTTTCGATCCATGTCTTGGGCTTAACATTAAAACAATAATGGTAAAAACAAAGGCATCCACATCGGAAACAGCATCTTTAGGTGACTTCGTAAATCCTATTCAAACTCAATTAAACATTAATTCAGCTACTATTTCATATGCTAATAATCTTTGTAATACAGGAACTGCTTCAGTAAATATTAATGGAGTACAAGGAGGAACATTTTCAGCCGTTCCTAATAATTTAATAATTAATCCAGTTACAGGTGAAATTGATTTAACAAATTCAGCACCAGGAAGCTATACAATAACATATACATATACAACAAATAATTGTAATAAAACGACCAGTGCTAATGTTACTATAAATCCCTTACCCACTGCTCCTACATCAATAACAGCAAGTGATAATAACATATGCCAGACATACAATCAGCCAATAACTTTAACTGCAAATGGAGGCTCAGGCACTACTTTAGCTTGGTATTTAGGAAGTTGTGGAGATACACTTATAGGAACAGGAAATTCTATTACCATTAGTCCTCCTACTTCAACAACAACTTATTATGTAAGATGGGAAAATAGTTGTGGGGTATCTGCATGCTTAAGCTTAACTCTCAATGTCTTTAATAGCCTCACAGTAAATGTTATTTCGAGTCCTCAGGTTTCTTGCTACAGTGGAAATGATGGACAAATAATCGTTTCAGTAAATGGAGGAACTTCCCCATTCGTATACAGCCTCAACGGTGGAACGGCTCAAAGCTCGAACACATTCAGCGGATTAACAGCCGGAACTTATACCGTTGTGGTTTCAGATGCCAATGGTTGTTCTTATACTTTAAACAATATCATCATTGCTAATCCTACTCAACTTACAGCTACTGCCAATGCAAGTTCGCAAGTTTCGTGTAATAACGCTGCTGACGGATACATCACCATCAACGCTCAAGGCGGAACAGGTGCTTACAGCTACAGCCTCAACGGCGGAACGGCTCAAAGCTCGAACACATTCAGCGGATTAACCGCCGGAACTTATACCGTTGTGGTTTCAGATGCCAATGGTTGTTCTTATACCTTAAATAATATACTAATCAGTAATCCGTCTCAACTCACTGCTACAGCCAATGCTAGTTCGCAAGTTTCGTGTAATAACGCAGCTGACGGATACATCACCATCACCGCACAAGGCGGAACAGGTGCTTACAGCTACAGCCTCAACGGCGGAACGGCTCAAAATTCCAACACATTCACAGGACTAACCGCCGGAACTTATACCGTTGTGGTTTCAGATGCCAATGGTTGTTCTTATACCTTAAATAATATACTAATCAGTAATCCTTCTCAACTCACTGCTACTGCCAATGCAAGTTCGCAAGTTTCGTGTAATAATGCTGCTGACGGATACATCACCATCACCGCACAAGGCGGAACAGGTGCTTACAGCTACAGCCTCAACGGCAGTACGGCTCAAAGCTCGAATACATTCAACGGATTAACCGCCGGAACTTATACCGTTGTGGTTTCAGATGCTAATGGCTGTTCTTATACTTTAAACAATATCATCATTGCTAATCCTGATCAACTTACAGCTACTGCCAATGCAAGTTCGCAAGTTTCGTGTAATAACGCAGCTGACGGACAAATCACCATCACCGCACAAGGCGGAACAGGTGCTTACAGCTACAGCCTCAACGGTGGTACGGCTCAAAGCTCCAATACATTCAGCGGAT
>JABUFC010000047.1 GCA_013314715.1 Bacteroidales bacterium
ACTGCTTGTGCTAAAGATAAATATAAAGAAAAAATCGAAGTATTAACCGCAAACTATACTATTTAATATTAAATATTTTTGCACCTTTCGTTTGTCATTTATTGCACTTTTTGTTTGGCAGTTTATATATTGATAGTCTATATCTTTCCGATTATAAAATTAAGCAGTTCTCAGTTATACAATTAGGTATTCTTGGTGGTTATCTTTATAATTGGTTATACAATAATTGGTTATTCAATTTTTCTGCTATTGCAGGTATTGCCAATCAACTGCAATTTAAGGAGCTTAGCCATCAAATTGGAAAAATATATCCTCATTCAACCACAGGTATAATTATTAATGTAAGGCTTGGTGTAGGTTACAATAAAGAACGGTCGTATTTTTATATATCAGCCAGCTCAGATAATTGTAATTATCCGCTTTCTTCTGATTATCAGCTTAAACATACTTTTGGACGAATTGATATTTGTTATGGTTATCGGCTCCTAAAAAGAAAAAATTTTACACATTAGCAGGTCCTAAATCTCTTACAACCTGCAAAATTTGTTTATTATCGAGTGGCGTTAAACGGGCTTCATACTTACGCATACCAATAGGTGAATTTAATTCATATTGTATATCAACAATTTGCTTAGTAGTTCGGCATTTATCAATACAATTGACATATCGTTCTAATAATTCGCCTGTAAAAAAATCGCTTACACTCTTACCTATAACCTGTTCGTGAGGCACATCAAAAATCTTATCTCTATCCGGCTTAAAATATATATATATATTATTTTCATCTAAAATAAACAATAAATCGGGTATTGCCTGAAGCAATGCATTTACTTTTTGTTCATTTTCCTTTAAAGCTCGTTCTATTTTTTTACGATCCGTAATATTTCGAATTATAGCTTGATACAAAATTCGTTTATTATTGACAACAATAGGACTTAAGCCCACTTCGGTATCAACAATCTTATTTTCTTTATTTTTAAATTGCCAATAGAAAGCTTTCGATTCACCTGCCATTGCATTTAATATTTTTCTATTAAATCGATCGGTACTTTTTTCAAAGTTATGTTGCAAATCGGGTGATAATATTAAAATATCCATTTGCTTTAGTTCATCTTTTGAATAGCCGAATAAAATTTCAGCATTTCTATTTGCTTCAATAATACGAACTCCATCTAACAAAATAATAGCATCGCTAGCTTCTTCAAACAACGAGACATAGCGTTTGTTACTTTCTAATATTGCCGATTCAAATTTCTTTTCTTCTGTAATATCAATAAAGTAGCCTAAAATATCATTAGTGTTATCATTTTCATTAGTAATAATTGTCGAAAAATCTTTGACCCAGATATACGAGCCGTCTTTTTTACGCATTCGATAAGGTGAAAACGATATTTGAGTAACTTGCTTTTGAATAGCTTCGTTTCGCTCCTTTGTATGCATCTCAATATCTTCAGGATGTATTAACTCATCGTAAACAATAGCCCCCGAAGTAAAATCGTCAACACTATATCCTAAAACATCTTTTACATTTTCTGATATATATATAAATTTTTTAGTTTCGTCTGCTTTAATGCGAGTAATAACCACGCTTCCTTGCATAAACATTTTTCGTTCATCGAGTAATGTTTTATTCAATTGAAGCAAATTATTTTCGATTTTCTTTAATCGAGTAATATCTGTAATAGACCCAGCCAAGCGAATAATATTTCCATTTTCGTCTTTTAATAACTCGCCTCGTTCAATAACCCAAATATAATAGCCTCTTTTATGCATCAGACGAAATTCATTTTCGTAGTAAGGTGTTTTTCCTTCTAAATAGTCATTTAATATTTTTTTTGCTTTTTCTTTATCTTCCGGATGTATAAGACTATCTCGAGTTCCAAACTCATTTTTTAATTCATAATCTTCGTACCCTAATAAAGCTTTCCAACGTGGCGATAAATAAACAGTATTCCTTAACAAATCCCAATCAAAAATACCATCGTTTCCACCCCTAGCAATTAGTTCATATCGTTCTTGACTTTCTTTTAAATCGCGAAGATATTGTTCTCTATCTGTTATATCGAGTGTCCATATAAGTACACGTTTTATTTCACCTCGTTCATTTACAACAGGATCAAGATGTGTTTCATTCCATCGAATTTCATTTTTTAACGGATAAGATTCTTTAAAAAATACACTATGCCCTTGTTTAGCTTTTTCAAATTGTTCTAAAAAATATTTTTTTCGATCTTGCTGTGGAATTAAATCTAAAGCATTATCTCCTTTCTTTAAAGCAAAATTAAACTCTTTATATATTACATCACGAGCCGACTTATTAAAAGCAATAATATTTAAATTTAAATCGACCAAATAAAAACGTTGAATACTACTATCAAAAATCGGTTTCAATTCATTTTTTTGCTCTTCATAATCCATTTCAAGTTTTCGAAGCATGGTAATATCTGAGAGCAAAAGCATTATATGCGAAACATTTCCTTCAAGCTCAACAGGCACCCAATTTATCTGAATAAAAATAGGCGACTGTTCTACTTCTACTATTCGTTCTGTAAAATGATAAATTCCTTTTTTTACATTCTGAACCAATGATGTAATTTCGGTATTTTGCAAAAAGAAAAGTACATTTTCAATTTTATCGTTTTCGACTAACGAATGTTTTAATTTTGTTTCATAAAATTTTGAAGCAAGCTGATTAAATAAAATCAACTGGTTATCGATATCAAACAACAACACCATTTGGCTAATGCCATTAAAAAATGCTGTTTGAATTGAGCCAACTTTTTTAAATCCTTCTGAAAATTCGATTAGCGAAGTTATTTCTTGAGCAAATACAGCAATAGCATACACTTCGTTAATTTCATCAAATAAAAGTGAATAATTACATTGAATAAATACCTTTTTTCTTTCTATTTCAAGCTTTAGAATTTGATTATAGTAACGATTTCTTAAAACTTCTTCTACAATATTGGTTTGAAATTCATCTTCGCTAATATTAGTAATTTCATAAAATAATTTACCTACCGGGTTAGCTATTTTGAAAATAGTTTCAAATGCACGATTCGCATTAATAATCTTACCACTCAGCGATATGGTAAATACAGCATGTTGAATATACTCTAAAAGTTGCTCACTTATTTTTTTTTGTTGCTCATATTCGTGTCGCCAGCAAACTAAATCAATGGTAATTCCCAACGATACTTTATCAATAGGTTTTACCAAATATCCATAAGCAGAATAATTTATGGCATTCGAAACAGTAGTATCGTCAGTATAGCTTGATATATATATAACTGGTATATTATACTCTGTAAAGAAACGATTAGAGGCTGTAATACCATCGATACCTTCTGGTAAATTAATATCTAATAATACTACATCGGCACGTTTTTTCTCGCAAAGCAAAAAAGCCTCATCGGCAGTGCTAAATGCACCTATCAACTCGTGCCCCAACTCTTGTAAAAAAAGCGAAAATACAGTTTGGAGCATTTTATCGTCCTCTACTACAATAACTTTTCTTGAAGTTTTATTCATAAATTATTGGTATTTTTACACCCATATTTTAAACCTTAAAATTAAGCATTTTTAAGCAAAAATAAGATGACCCAGAAAAAAGATACATTTATTGCCATCGATATAGGAAACAGTTACATAAAAGCACTCATACAACATGACCAAAATGATATTAAAATTGCTTCAGATAGTTGGGAAGAAATAACACAACAAATCATTCCCTATATAAATCAGAACTACTCCATTATTATTAGCGACGTAAAAGGAATAATTAAAGAGATTCCTTTCGACAAACATAAAGTTATATTTTTAAATTCAAATACACCATTACCCATTAAAAACGCTTACCACAGCCCCAAAACACTTGGTTATGATCGTATTGCAGCGGCAGTGGGAGCATATACATTATTTCCTAATTTTCCTTGTTTAATTATCGATGCAGGTACAGCTATCACTATCGACCTATTAACCCACAACACTTATCAAGGAGGCGCTATTTCGCCAGGAATTAAATTGCGATATGAAGCCCTTCATCAATTTACAAGTAAACTACCCTACCTCGAAAAAATCAATCATTTTAATTACCCAGGTAAAACAACCGAAGAATCCATACACAATGGTGTTTTGAATGGAGTTCTTTACGAAATTGAAAAACACATCGAAAACTTTTTACAAAAATTTAACGATGGAAAAATAATTATTACTGGAGGTGATAGTTTATATTTGGTAAAATTCATAAAAAAAACCATCTTTGCAGAACCCAATTTGGTGCTCAATGGATTAATTAACATATTAAAATACAATGCAATATAAAATTATTATAATTTCAAGCATACTCCTATTGACCAGCTTTTACGCTCAAAGTCAATCATTTTCACTTTCTCCATACTCAAAATTTGGCATAGGCGATTTAAGCTACACAACCTATCAGCCAGGATTAGGAATGGGCTACACGAGCATAGCTCAACGCTCAAACCGATATATCAACGATGCCAACCCTGCATCTGCCTCCGAAATAGACACAATGACCTTTCTATCTGAAATTTCTTTAATCGGACGAAATCATCAACTTAAAAATACTACAACTTCTAAATCTACAACTAATACTGATATCAGCTATTTTGCTATGGCATTCCCCATTATGAAAAAATGGGGTGTAAGTTTTGGACTTAGCCCATTAAGTAATATCGGATACAACATTAGCGAAAGTAAAAATATTGACACACTATCGCTAACTAACGTATACAAAGGCGATGGCGGTATTAATGAAGTTTTTTTAAATAACGGTTTTCAAATCTTAAATATTCTTAAAAAAAATAACAACAACGAAAATTTGCAAAAAACATTCATTCATAACCTATCAGTTGGAGTTCGAACAGCCTATGTATTTGGTTCACTCGACCGTTATTCAACCGCTACTTTTAACGAAGAATTAAATGTTTTTGATTTATATAAAACTGAACGATTGTTAATTAGCGATTTTACCTATAAAACAGGAATACAATACCAATATACCTTACAAGAAATAAATAATGGTTTTAGAACCAATAGATTAAAATTTATTATTGGATTCACCTTAGATAATGAACATAAACTTAACTCTAAGCAAACCACCTTAATAACTAAATATTTAAACCTTATGGGATATGTAACTAAAGATACCATTGAAAATAAAATAAACAAAAAAGGCATTATTCAAACACCCCTATCGTTTGGATTAGGATTTTCAATAACAACTAACGATAAATTTACATGGGCTGCTGATGTTAGCTTACAACAGTGGTCAAAAGTAACATTTTTTGAAAATAACCCTAATTTAAGAAATACATTGTTTGCCTCAACTGGAATTCAATACATACCCGACCCGTATAAATTTTACAGCTATTGGAAAATGGTTAATTATCGCATAGGCGGGTATTATAATCAAACTTACTTAAATATAAACAATCATGACATAAACGAAATTGGCATAACTTTTGGTTTAGGTTTACCTATAACAAAAACCGATAAAGGTGAGGGCACTATGATACGCAGAAAATTACCTCCCATGATTAATTTAGCATTTAGTTATGGAACACGTGGCACAACAGCAGACAATCTTATTAAAGAACGCTTTTTTCAATTTTCAATTGGTTTAAATCTTCAAGATATTTGGTTTATTAAACGAAAATATAATTAGCAATATGAGAAAGATTAGTTTTTTATTTGTAGCCTTAGTACTTTCTATAGCAGTTAGTACTAATATCAAAGCTCAAGACGAACAAAATAATAACGATCCAAAATTTGGTCCTAATCCAGACCATTGTAAAATGCACTTGTCGTTATATTTAGAATTTTATCGTCAAAAAAATTATGTCGATGCTTATCCCTCTTGGAGCACCGTTTTTAAAGAATGTCCCAAATCAAGCAAAAACATGTACATTCACGGTCCTAAAATATTATGGGAAATGATCAATGCCTCTAAAGATGCTGCTATTAAAGCAAAATATGGCGATACCCTTATGATGATGTACGATCGCCGTATCGAAAACTTTGGCGAAGAAGGTAAAGTTCTGGGTTATAAAGGTATTGACTATATTAAACTCTATCCTACCAAGAAAAAAGAAGCACTCGATATATTAGTAAAATCGATCGAAATCGACGGAAAAAGCTCCGACCCTGCTGCTATTACCACTTTAATGTCGCTTGCTGTTGATTTATATAAAGAAAAAAAGCTAACTGCTGATTTAATTTTAGACTATTACAACAAATGTTCTGAAGCTTTAACATCACAGCTCGAAGCCAAACCCGATGCCGAAAATGTAAAAAAAGCACAAGATAATATCGATTTAGCATTAGTAAATTCGGGCGTAGCATCGTGCGATAAAATAGTTCCCATATTTCAATCTAAATTTGAAGCCAATAAAGACAATATTGATATGCTAAAAGTTATTTTAAAACTTTTAGCTCGACAAGAATGTACCGATTCTAAAGTATATGCCCAAGCATCTGAACAATTAAACAAATTGCAACCATCGGCATTTTCTGCTTATTCATTAGCTCAACTCTTTGTTAAAAAAGGTGAATATTCCAAAGCTGTTGAATATTATCAACAAGCCATTAAAATCGATACCATTAACGAAAAAAAGGCACAATACTACTACGAAATGGGTATTATTACAGGAACAAAATTAGGTCAAATGAGTACTGCAAGAAATTATGCTCTTAAAGCTGCTGAACTAAAAAAAGGATGGGGTAAACCCTATATTTTAATTGGCCAACTCTATGCTCAAAGTGCTAAAGAATGTGGCGACGACGCTTATTACCAATCGCTCGTTTATATTGCTGCTGTAGATAAATTTGTTCAAGCCAAATCAATAGATGCCGATTGTGCCGACGAAGCAAATAAACTCATCAATTCATATAGCAGCATGTACCCCTCAAAAGAAGATATGTTTTTCCATGGCGATAGCGAAGGTAAATCATACACTATTGGCTGCTGGATTAACGAAACAGTTAGAATTAAAGTAAGATAAAATATTTTTTCAATTTTTAAACTGCCCATTTCATACCCTTTTTCTAAGGTTTGGAATGGGTAGTTTTTAATATTAACTTTACAACTTATATCTCTTATTTTGAAAAAACTATTAAAACAAATTCATAAAAAAGTAAAATGAAATCATAATTTATTAATAATTAATTTGTTCAAAATGCTTATTTTAATTTAATATAAAAAAATAAACACAAATGAAAACTATAACCGAAACCGATACCCATTTTATCTGCGAAATTGATGCACCTTCGTTTCAATTGCTCACCCCTACTCAAGTGGAGCTCATACGTAGTAGCAAAACACAAGTTATATTTCATAAAGGCGAAAACTTAACTAAGCAAGGTACTTTTTCAAGTTATATTTTATTTATCATCAATGGTATTGTAAAAAAACACATTGAAGCCTCAAACGATCGATATATCAACTTAAGCATACATACAAAAAATGAGATGATTGGACTTTCGAGTCTTTTTCAACAAAAAAAATTCACTTATTCGACCATTGCCCTCCAAGAAACTCAAGCATATTTAATCGAAGCATCGAGCCTTCAAGCAATTTTAAAAGAAAATGCAGCCTTTGCTTATAATGTCATTGAGCAATATTGTAAAGAAAACAAACGTATATTAGATGTTCTACACCATCAAACTTTTAAACAAATGTATGCACGCTTAGCCTCTACCCTTTTATACTTAAACGATTTTAAAATATTTTCTATTTTTTCGATATTAACTCGAAAAGAAATAGCTGCTTTTGCAGGTTTATCAACAGAAAGTACCATTAAATTGCTTAAAGAATTTGAGCAAGAAAAAATTATACGCCTCAACGATAAAGAAATCGATATAATAAACATAAACACACTTATTAAATACTCTCAAATGTAAAACTATGAACTATCAAGAAGCTATTAATTATCTATACAACAAAGCTCCTATGTTTACTAAAGTTGGCAAATCTGCATATAAAGCTAACTTAAACAATAGCATTCAACTTGACCATTATTTTAAACAACCTCATTCTGCATACAAAACAATTCACGTAGCAGGTACCAATGGTAAAGGAAGCGTATCGCATACCATTGCTGCCATATTACAAGAAGCAGGTTACAAAGTAGGATTATATACCTCACCACACCTTAAAGATTTTAGAGAACGAATAAAAATAAACGGAATACAAATTAGCGAAAACGATGTAATTGAGTTTATTGAACAACATAAAAACATCATCGAAACCATAGAACCTTCATTTTTCGAAATTACAACCTTTTTAGCATTTGAATATTTTAAAAATCAACAAGTAGAAATAGCAGTAATAGAAACTGGCTTAGGAGGCAGACTCGATACTACCAATCTAATACAGCCTAATTTGAGCATTATAACCAACATTGGTTGGGATCACGCCGATTTACTTGGTAATTCATTAGAATCGATCGCCCAAGAAAAAGCAGGTATCATTAAAAAAAATATTCCCGTTATAATTGGTGAACATCAAACAGGTATTGACAATATTTTTATTGATAAAGCCGATAACATAAATGCAACGATATACTTTGCACCTGACGATTATTTCATAAAAAGCTCCTTTATTACTCAAAATCAATTACTCCAACTCGAGATTTTAAAAAATTTTAAACCCTATTTACCTGGATTAAAATTTCAGCTAATAGGAAAGTACCAAATCTATAACGTACCTACTATACTAAAAGCCATCGATATACTCACCGAACAAGGTTTCAAAATAAGCGAGAACAACATCTATAGAGCCTTTAAAAACATTGTAGACCTTACAGGACTTTATGGCCGATGGCAAATTTTAAAACAAAAACCATTGGTAATTTGCGATATTGGGCACAATTTCTCTGGATTAAAATGGAACTTGGAACATCTCGCAGAAATAAAAAAAGAAAGACTATTTTTTGTACTCGGTTTTGTTAAAGATAAAGACATTGAAAAAATATTATCATTGTTTCCTACTCATGCACAATATATATATACTCAAGCATCACTACCAAGATCATTGCCAGCAGAAGAATTAAACAAAATAGCCGCCAAAAAAGGTCTTAATGGAATAGTCATTCCTAATGTCCAAAAAGCTTATAATTATGCTTTACAACAAGCTCTCCATAACGATATTATTTATATTGGTGGAAGTACCTTTGTTGTTGCTGAAATACTATAACAATATTCTATTTATTAACTTTCTGATTTCATAAGTTTCAGTTATATAAATCAAAAAATTGAAAAGGTACAATCAAAATAAAAATTATACGACAATTTAAATGTATTTATCACAATATCAATTAAATAATAACTATTAAAACCCTCTATTTAAATTCTGCTCAGTATAGCTTAGAAAAATTTTCTAACTTTATATGTTTTGATTTGATAGATTTTTTATAAATTCGTGCCTTCAAATTTTTAGAATTAAATGTAAGTAAAAATGGCAACATTACAAACAATTAGAAACCGAGCTGGCGTTCTTGTCGCAATTATTATCGGATTATCTTTATTAGCGTTTATTTTAAATGACCTTATTTACAACAATAGGCTTTTTAATTCAGGTCCAAGTGATGAGGTAGCTGAAATTAGTGGCGAATCCATTTCAATTAAAGAATACGAATCGATAGTAAATGAGCTTACCGAAAACTACTTACGCAATACTAACCAAGAAACAGTTCCCGATGAAAATATTAGTCAACAAATAAGGGATCAGGCTTGGGATATTTTAATTACCAACCATGTTTTAGCCAATAAATTACCCGATTTAGGCATAGCTGTTCATCCCGACGAACTACAAGATATGATTGTAGGTTCTAATATTGACCCACAAATACTTCAAATTCCCATTTTTAAAAACCAACAAACAGGGATGTTCGATCCCAATTTGGTACGTCAATTTATTGCCAATATGGACAAAGACCCTAGTGGCAATGCACGCTTAAGCTGGGTTGCTTTCGAAAAAGAACTTGAACATCAAAAATTATTAAAAAAATATTATACCGCTGTAAAAAAAGGCATGTACATTACTTCGGTTGAAGCTAAACAATTAGCCGAAGAAGCTTCTACTCAGAATGATATTCAAATGATATTAAAACGCTATTCCGATATTAACGATTCAAGTATAACAGTTACCGACGACGAAATTGAAAAATACTACCAAGAACATCAATATTTATTTGAACAAGAAGAATCGAGAGATATTGATTATATTGTATTCGACGTCAAACCTTCGCCTGCCGATATGCAAGCATTACAACAAAAAATGCAAGATATTAAAGACCGCTTTACAACTGCCGAAAATGTTGAAGAATTTGTTAATCAAAACTCCGATGTTCCATATTCAGAAAACTATTATGCTAAAGGCGAATTGTCGCCTGTAATTGATAGCTTAATATTTACCCAACAACCCGGTTTTATTTACGGTCCCTACATTGATGGCGAAAATTATATGGTAGCCAAATTAGTAGCTTTTAAAAATCTTCCTGACTCTGTACATGCTCGCCATATTCTCATCGCTCCAAATGAAAAACGCACTAAAGAACAAGCTAAGGCAATGGCAGACAGCTTAAAGAAAGTATTAGAAAAAGGAGGAAACTTCCCCGCTTTAGCAAAACAATACTCAGACGACAAAGGTTCGGCTAACGATAGCGGCGATGTAAAATGGTTTAAACAAAATATGATGGTAAAACCGTTTGAAAAAGCTGCTTTTGAAGCCAAAAAAGGTGAATATGTTATTGCCGAAACCCAATACGGCTACCATATTATTCAGGTTTTAGAAAAATCGAAAGATGTAAAAAAAGCTCAGGTCGCTTTTGTACAATGGAGAATTGAACCGAGTTCGGCTACTTATCAAACAGTACAAAATCAGGCATATCAATTTGCCGGCACCAATAATACAGTTGAAAAATTTAATAACGCTCTTACTAAAGAAGGTTTAACAAAAAGAGTGGCTAATGGTATTAAAACATCCGACAGAACTATTGCTGGTTTCGACAATGCACGCGAAATAATTCGTTGGGCATACAAAGCAAATAAAGGTGACGTTTCGCAACCCTTTGAATTCCCCGACAAATTTGTTGTTGCTGTTTTAACCGAAGCACGCGAAAAAGGCTATGCACCTATTGAACAAATTAAAGAACAACTCACCACGCTTGTTAAAAAAGAAAAGAAAGCCGAAAAATATATTCAGGAATTCAAAGCAAACAAAAATTTAGGAAATATACAGGCTATTGCAAGTAAAATGAATATACCCGTGATGGATGCTACGGCTATTACTTTTGCATCGTTTAGCTTACCGGGCGTTGGTATCGAACCCAAAGTTATTTCGGCTTCGGCTACTCTTCCAAAATCTCAATTATCGGCTCCTATTAAAGGCAATAATGGCGTTTTTATGATTACAGTTACCAACAGAACAACACAAGCTGCTGCCGATGTTAAACAAATGCAAATGCAAGCCTCTTATGATATTCAAACACGCGTGGATTATCAAGCTTTTGAGGCATTGAAAAAATTAGCCAATATCAAAGATAATAGAATTTTATTCTACTAAACAATATAAACAGCAAAAGAAGCTGCCACAAGGCAGCTTTTTTTATACTATATGGACGTTGAATTTATTAGCAGTAACCAAAACCCCAAAATAAAGCTTATACACGAGCTTTATGAATCAAAGGGTAGAAAAAAACATAAACTTTTTATTGCCGAAGGTAATAGAGAGATTTATATTGCATTGCAAAGCGGTTATATACCACGAAGCATTTTTATAAGTCAGGATTATGCCCCCAAAGCTTCGTACAATTTGTTCAATGATTTTAATATACCATTATCTATTGTATTTAAAGTAGAACAAAAGCTTTTTGCCAAAATCTCATATCGCGAAAATACCGAAGCCATTATTGCCCTTTTTGAGTGGAAAAAGCACGATTTAAATCAATTTAAATTAAGTGATAACCCCTTATTCATAGTGGTAGAATCGGTTGAAAAGCCCGGTAATTTGGGAGCTATTTTACGCACGGCCGATGCTGCTCATGTGAATGGGGTTATCGTATGCAATCCGGTTATTGATTTGTACAATCCCAACGTAGTTCGATCAAGTATTGGTTGCCTTTTCTCTGTGCCCATTGCTCTTGCCTCTACATCGGAGACCATAACATGGTTAAAGCAAAAAAATATAAAAATATATGCAGCAGCACTTCAGAATGCAAAATTTTATCATCATTATGATTATGGTGGTCCTACCGCTCTTGTCTTTGGAACCGAAGCCGATGGTTTATCGTCCGAATGGATAAATCAAGCCGACCATATTGTAAAAATACCCATGCTTGGCATGATTGATTCGTTAAATGTATCGAATGCAGTTGCCATCATGACTTTCGAAGCCATGCGTCAAAGGAATTTCAAAATTTAAAAGTGGTATTATTTTCCTATTACAAAGAAAACTCCAAACTGTAAGCCTGTTAAATCAAGATAATTATTAAGGTAGTTTTCAGCTTCTTCTACATTTCCAAAAGCATCCGTCATTCGTACAGAATACTTTACGCTATGTCGGCTGGGCAATGTTACCGAATACGAGGCACGAACACCAAACACATCGGCAAATAAAAGTTGAATTCCGCCTGTATAACCGAGATATCCCATCGTATTGGCTCTGCTTCGATACGAAACTTCGGTATATTTATTTTGCAATTCGCTATAATACAAGTCGATAGCAGGGATATTAAAACCACGTAAACCCGCATTGAATTCGCCAAAAAGATTGATGGCAAAATCACCTTTATCAACAACAATAGGAACATTGGCTAAAATATTAAGTCCAAACTTTGTCGAAGCATAACGTCCTTTGATTTTAGCATCGTTGGTACCGGCATATTCTAAGAATTTGTCTTTATTAAAATTTAGGCGGTCTATTTCTAAATTTAAGCCCATACCTAAACCATATTTAATAATATAATTAAAATCGAATCCTATTTGATAGCCATTTTTAGCAAATAGTCCAATCGTCTCATCGGTACTACTTAACTCTTCCGAAGGTTTTAATGTACCTCCCATGATATGAATAGAACCCGTATGGTCGAGATAATTGATATCAAATTGACTAAACGATACGTTAGCCCATAAAACCAATATAATCAATGCAATTGTTCTCATAGTATTAATAACTTAAATATAAATCCATAAATACATCTTCGATATCGGGTATATGCTTTACACCATAGTATATGCGAGGATAAAAGCGATTTTGAATATCAATGGGTGCTAAATCGAGTTCATATATCAACGTTGGAGGATTTTCACCATTATTTCGCGAAATCATAAATTTAAATACTTCGTTGTAGGTATATTGAACGTTATCGAAGAAATATTGGTCGATAAAATCGTTTGGACGTTTAAACTTGAAAGGGAAACTACTAGGAGTTTTAACAACCGTGCGTCCAACATATGTGTTGTTGTGATACATATCAATGAACAAGCTGGTGTTTCTGTAACTCTTCGGCAACATTAAGTTGATAGAATCGATAAAAACACGTTGCGGTTGAGGATTTATAAATATTTGTTGTGTAACTTCGTTATATGAGCCATCGGTACAGGTTCCACGCAACTTAACAGTGTAAGTACCGGGGTTTTGAAAAATATGATAAGGATCGTCGTCGTTTGATTGCCCACCATCGCCAAAATCCCATGCAAAAATATTAGCACCCGATGAACTGTTGCTAAATATCACTTTGTTAGGAGCAAAGTTATTATCGTTATAGTGTTGATACGAAAAACCAGCCGTAACAGGAATTGAAGCTTGAGCTAATTCGGGCATATCTAATTCGGCTGTATCGGAGCTTATTTCGTTCGAAACAATAAGTTTAACCTTATAGGTACCGGGTGTATTATAGATATGAGTCGGATTTTGCTCGTGCGATGTAGAACCATCGCCAAAATCCCATGTATAAGTTACGTTGCCCAATAAATTGGCTGTTTCCTGATAATAAGTAACAGGATAAGGCGGAACACAATTTTTCACAACAGAAGTAAGCTTTGTGATTTGTAAAGGAGGAGGCGATTGACGATAAAAAGTCCAACCTCGTATCGGGTCTTTTTCGCAACGAATAAGCATTAGCATCAAAGTACCCATAAATAAGAATGTAACAGTATATTTGAAAACTCGATACATAGAATAATTTTTTGAGTTTAGTGTACAAAGATAATAAAAATTGTCTGAATCACTGATTTTTATATGATTTTTTTGATTTTCAATGATTTCTTTTTTATCATGCTAATCCCATAATCGTATAAATCATGGTTCAGACTTTATTATTTTTTTAATCCTTACCATATTATTCCCTAATACTCGTATATTGTACACTCCCCTCGGAAGTTGCGAAATGTCGAGGGTGATTTCAGGTGAAGAGGTGATTATTTTTTTTATGAGTATGCCATGCATCTCATAGAGTGTAATAGTGTATTCGCCACTAAGTATTCCGCGTATGCGGATATGAATTTCATCTGTGACTGGGTTGGGATAGATTTCTATTTTGTGTTTGTAGAAGTTCTGGGATGCAAAACCCTGATTGCAGTTTTTTACATACACTTGCACGGAATCGCTGCGGTACCAGCCCCATGGGTCTTTTACCTTTATTACAACCTGCTGCATGCCGGTATCGTGTGGTATGAACGAAACAAGTGTATCTATCCACAAAGGTAAGCTGTAGGGGTAGTAAACACTATCTAACACAAGCACATTGTTGGCATAAACAAAATACGGAGCACTACGCCCTTTAAATTTTACACGTATCAACGCGGTGTCGTTTTTGCATACCGTATCGGGAGATTGTAATATCTGGCAAACAAGGGCTGTATCGTTGCAGCTCATAAAGCCATCGCAACCGAGGGAGTCTGTTTTTACAAGCCAGGCCTGTTGCGAAGGGGTTAGGGTATTATCCACAACGTAACCACCGAAAATGTAACCACCATCGGAAGTGGGGGTGATAACAGATGGATTCAAATTATTAAAAACATTTCCAGTATGAATAAAATATCGATTATAACGTACTTTTAAGTTTCTATCCAATACTGTAATTGTTGCTTCCTTGCGAATAACGATGTAAGCATTCATATTGTATGCAGAATTTATTCCTAAAAAAGCTAAATTTGAATCACTTCTTAAAACACCATGTATAAAACCAATTGAGAATAATGTGTCACCTGAAATAGATGCATTTCTGAAAAAGATTTGTTTGTTTATACTTAAATCTTCGTTTAAAATTAATAGCCATGGCTTTGTCATGAGAAATCCATTTACGTTTTTTTCATAACTATAATATTGGCCAGTAAGTATTTTATTTCCACTAAGAGGTAATGCATATCTAAAATCCATATCATACAACTCCGGATGCCCGAACGCTGCACTTGCCACTTCATTTCCCTGCAAATCAGTTTTTACCACCCAGCCATCGTTGCGGTCGAAAGGGTTGGTTACATACGAAGGCGCATAACTGCGGGTGGCACCGAATAAATAATAGTAATTGCCCATTTGTATAGCTGAAGCAAAACCTTCATCATCATTTTGAGGACCTATTGTAACTCTTCTTAATATATTTGAGGAACTATCGGTTAATAAAAACAATCCGTTCCTATTTCCCGTTGACACATCATTACTATCCTTGGTATGAACACCTGCAAACAGTAAATTATTGTTAGTAGTTTCAATTACAGTATTACTATGAAGACAACCATTACATGTAATACTATCTCTTAAGAGTACTTTTGAATAAATTGTATCGAATATGCTATTAAGTTTAATTGCAAATATTAAATTGTTTTGTGCAGTTCCATTCTGGCATGTGCCGGTTATTATATATTCATTATTGGCTATTGGCAATATTTTCGTTAAAAACGGAGTCATATTAAAGAAGGAATAATTCCTTTCCCATTTAACATTTGCTGACGAATCGAGTAAGCACAGAGTATTTCCATAGGAAAATGCAACAATGTAACCCGAATCAGAAGGAATAATACTGTTTATCAGGTTATAGTTTCCGTTTATTAAAAAAGTCTTATTCAGATAAGGAACCTGACTAAATGATTGTTGGGGAAACAATAGTTTCCCAAACAATGTTATTAATATCAGATATTTCAATTTGCACATATTTATTCAATTACAAGTTTCTTACTGCAAACAACCGATGATTTATTCAAAAGAATCAGATAATAAACACCGGTTTTCTGGTTTTTAAGGTCAATAGTCAGATGATTGCTAAGTATTTCATGACTCTGAATGAGCTTACCCGTGTTATCATACAGTTTTATTTCTGTGTCGTTGTAATCATCTGACTGGTTTATGCTGATATTTAGGTATTTGCTTGCCGGATTGGGGTGTATTTGCAAGCCGCATTCATAGTCCTCGAAATATTCAGAACTATAAGCAAGTTTCTTTGCTGTTGAACTGCTTCCTACATATACATTTACCGGAAATAATGTGTCGTAAGCCGATTCAAGCAGACTTACCGCATCGCTCTGGCAGAAATTTGCAGAATCGTTTGCAATAGCGAATAGCCAATTGTTGTTGGATATTATTAAGGAATCACGCAAACTGTCAGGTGTTTGTGCAAGTTGGATGAAGAAATTCTGTAGTTCAATAAAGTCTTCAATATAGCTGTCGCCGGTTTCATTCAGGGCATTAATCTGGTTCAGGTTGTTTGTTGCATCAGTGTATCTTTTATTGCTAATAAAAACCGGAGTTGTAGTAATACGTTCTGCAAGTGTTCCGGTTTGCAATACATAATTCAGGATTGTGTCAACCTTTTCAGGTATTGTATCAACCAATAAGGCAGAAATAAGCAGATCGCCAAACTTACTGTTTATGCCATAATCGCGGTTAAGCAATTCATTTTCGAGCTGTACCCTTGCACCTATACCATTCTGTGCCGCCCAAATCTGATTTTTGAAATTCTGGTTTACGTTCATAAGATAAATTGTCTGAACCGCTGATTCCATTATGATTTTGTTGATTACCATGATTTATACTTTTGGGCGTTGAAAATTTTGTTTGAATTTTTTGTTTATTACGCGTTTGAATTCTAAACTTTTTGCGCCAAAATTTATCAGAAGACCTATTTCCAGATCGTAGGCCTCAAGGTAGTTTATGGCTTGTGAAAGGTTTGTGTTATCGAGTTTTGTAATCGCTTTTATTTCAACCGACACAAGCCCTTCAACCAGAAAATCAACCCGTCGTGTACCGATTTGATGCTCCTTGTAAAATACGGGCATCTCTTTTTCCCGCTCATAAGGTAATTCCTGTATGTCAAACTCAATAGCCAATGCACGCTGATAAATTACTTCCTGAAAACCATTACCCAATGCCTTATGCACTTCCATTGCACATCCTATTATTTTCTCCGTTATCTCCGAATACTTGTACTCATCTTTAATCATAGCAATCAATTTAATCAATATAAAATCAGTGGTTCAGACATTTTCACAAACTTTTTATAAACTCCGAACCGGTTGCTTACTACTTTTACCATGTACAGTCCATCGGGCAGAGCCGAAATATCAATTGCCGTAACGTTATGGCTCGTGGTTGTTGTGCTATGTGATTTTCCTTGCATATCGTAAATGGTAACCGTGTATGTTTGCGGTTTCTCAAAACTCAGGCTCACATGTAAAACTGAATTTGCCGGATTAGGAAAAATATCCACCTGTTGTTCATATAAGTACTGTGGGTTAGCAGAGGACGTACAGTTCCTTACAAAGACCTGTGCTGTATCACTGGCGGTACGTTCCCAGGGTTCGTGCAGTGTTACTACAAGGTTTTGCCAGCCGGTATCCTGCGGAACAAAGGGCATTATAGTATCTATCCACAACGGCAGGGTGTAGGGGTAGTAAATGCTGTCTAAAGCCAAAGTACTGTTTGCATATAAACTATAAGGTGCGCTGCGGCCTTTCAGCCGGACTGCAATCTGGTAAGTGCTGTCTTTGCACAGGGTATCGGGGTAGTTTAAAATTTGTACTACCAGGGCCGTATCGTTGCAGCTCATAAAGCCATCGCAACCGAGAGAGTCTGTTTTAACTAGCCAGGCCTGTTGCGAAGGGGTTAGGGTATTATCCACAACGTAACCACCGAAAATGTAACCACCATCGGAAGTGGGGGTGATGGTCTGTGGAATAAGATTTGAAACTAAATAATTTGCATGTGTATAATATTTGTGATTTATAATTTTATAATTTAAATCTAATTTTACTACTTTAACAATGCTTGTATATTGATATGTACTCATGTTAAACCTTGTCTCTCTTCCTAATAATGTAATTACATTGTTTTTAACATATCCATCCCAAAATGTTAAAGCATAATTTGTATCATTTACTAACTCATTTCTTCCTATAATAAGTTCTCTATTAATACTTAAATCATCATTAATTATATAAAACCGTCCCTTAGTAAAACCAGTTGCAAGTTCGAAATTTGGTAATGAAAAAACAAAATTAAACTCTCCATCATTTAACTCCGGATGCCCGAACGCTGCACTAACCACTTCATTTCCCTGCAAATCGGTTTTAACCACCCAGCCATCGGTACGGTCGAAGCCAATAACATAAGAAGGTGCATAGCTGCGGGTGGCACCGAATAAATAATAGTAATTGCCCATTTGTATAGCTGAAGCAAAACCTTCATCATCATTTTGAGGACCTATTGTAACTCTTCTTAATATATTTGAGGAACTATCGGTTAATAAAAACAATCCGTTCCTATTTCCCGTTGACACATCATTACTATCCTTGGTATGAACACCTGCAAACAGTAAATTATTGTTAGTAGTTTCAATTACAGTATTACTATGAAGACAACCATTACATGTAATACTATCTCTTAAGAGTACTTTTGAATAAATTGTATCGAATATGCTATTAAGTTTAATTGCAAATATTAAATTGTTTTGTGCAGTTCCATTCTGGCATGTGCCGGTTATTATATATTCATTATTGGCTATTGGCAATATTTTCGTTAAAAACGGAGTCATATTAAAGAAGGAATAATTCCTTTCCCATTTAACATTTGCTGACGAATCGAGTAAGCACAGAGTATTTCCATAGGAAAATGCAACAATGTAACCCGAATCAGAAGGAATAATACTGTTTATCAGGTTATAGTTTCCGTTTATTAAAAAAGTCTTATTCAGATAAGGAACCTGACTAAATGATTGTTGGGGAAACAATAGTTTCCCAAACAATGTTATTAATATCAGATATTTCAATTTGCACATATTTATTCAATTACAAGTTTCTTACTGCAAACAACCGATGATTTATTCAAAAGAATCAGATAATAAACACCGGTTTTCTGGTTTTTAAGGTCAATAGTCAGATGATTGCTAAGTATTTCATGACTCTGAATGAGCTTACCCGTGTTATCATACAGTTTTATTTCTGTGTCGTTGTAATCATCTGACTGGTTTATGCTGATATTTAGGTATTTGCTTGCCGGATTGGGGTGTATTTGCAAGCCGCATTCATAGTCCTCGAAATATTCAGAACTATAAGCAAGTTTCTTTGCTGTTGAACTGCTTCCTACATATACATTTACCGGAAATAATGTGTCGTAAGCCGATTCAAGCAGACTTACCGCATCGCTCTGGCAGAAATTTGCAGAATCGTTTGCAATAGCGAATAGCCAATTGTTGTTGGATATTATTAAGGAATCACGCAAACTGTCAGGTGTTTGTGCAAGTTGGATGAAGAAATTCTGTAGTTCAATAAAGTCTTCAATATAGCTGTCGCCGGTTTCATTCAGGGCATTAATCTGGTTCAGGTTGTTTGTTGCATCAGTGTATCTTTTATTGCTAATAAAAACCGGAGTTGTAGTAATACGTTCTGCAAGTGTTCCGGTTTGCAATACATAATTCAGGATTGTGTCAACCTTTTCAGGTATTGTATCAACCAATAAGGCAGAAATAAGCAGATCGCCAAACTTACTGTTTATGCCATAATCGCGGTTAAGCAATTCATTTTCGAGCTGTACCCTTGCACATATACCATTCTGTGCCGCCCAAATCTGATTCTTGAAATTCTGGTTTACGTTCATAAGATTAATATATGGACGTATCCTGACTGGCAGTGGAGAATTTGCCAGAACCACATCCTTTTTATGCGCAGGTTTGTTTATGGGGTGAGTCATAAAGGCAACAAGAACAGTATCGGATAAATAGGGTGAAGCAGCCATCAACTCGTTGTAGAACTTAGTGAAGTTATTAGGTGCTAAGACTGAAATTTTGCTGAGGAAATAGTCAGTGTTGCCATTATCAACCACAGCTTCGTAATAGTTCTTACGATAATTGAGGTCTGTTTTCATCCCATCAATGGCAAATAACTCCGTTCCTGCTGATTTGCTCCCATTGATTTGTGATCCGCAATAAGTAATCCCATCCCAGGGAAATAAAGGAGTAGAAGTTGATGTTGTCCAATTAGGGAAGGGGACTGGAGGTTCAATACGGGTTAAATCATTATCAAATGGCGGATTATACAACCCCCAGTAATAAGTATAACTACCGGGTACAGGATTATTATCCGAAAACTTAAAAGCATCGGGCAATTCGTCTTTATCGGTAGCAAACCTGTTGTGCGTGTTGATGGATTGTGGGTTAAATGGGTCTGCTGCAATTTCCGCATGGTCTTGCACAGTAAAAATAGAGCCGTTGTACATGAGGATATTGTGTTCGATGTTGGGTGCAGTAAGTCCGAAGTCGTTGCAGGTAAGCTTAAGCCCATTGGTTCCGTTGGCAACAAAGGCATGGTTAAGGTTGTCGAAGTCGTTGTTGTATATAACCATGCCTGTTGCAGGATTGTTGTTCATAACAATTCCAATAAATCCGTCTTTAAAAGTATTTTCTTTAACTTTATATACACTACAGTTTTTAATTCCTAATCCAAAAGGATATGTTTGAGGAGTATTTAGATTTCCGTTATCGCCAACAATGAAAGAATTAAACGCGAGATGTGTATTTCCACTTAAGATATAAATGCCTCGGTTATTATTACTAAAACTATTATTTTGGATATTAGAAGACGCATTAGTTGCATATATACCATATTGTAATTGTTCAAAAAATGAATTACTAACTTCTAATTTAGTATTTATTGAATAAATGCCATAACCTCGAGTGTAAGGATTTGTATTAGTTGCAAATGGAATAATGTTTTTAAATTGGTTGTTAAATAAATTAAGCCAGAAGTCTTGAATATTATCAGCATATATATGGTAACGTGGGTTAGAATATGGATTATGGCATAAGTATAAAGAATTAGTAATAAATTCGTTATACTGTATATGGTGTTCAAACTTTGTATTTCTGAGTGAAATATCTATCCAGTTATTAATATAATGTCCGTTATAGCTGTTTATTTTAACGTAATTTTGAGCATAAATTCCATAAATAGCATTTTCAATACGGGCATCATCGGCAATATGAATTAAAATTGGTTTATCTGCATCGTTACTCACCGCCTTGATACCTCTCCACATTTTCGGGCAAGTAGCATCACAAGTAGTTAATAATGCATTCGAGACATTTAATGTACAGCCAGGCATTACCTCTATGTAGCAATTCGGTTTAAATCTGAATATAGTACCCATTGATATCCCTACAACGGTATGATTACCTTCAATTCTAATATTCCCGGGTATATCATAAACTTGCCCATCATGAAAAGAAGTGTTAGTATTTATAATTGTAAGTGGACCTATAGGACCACATGTTGTGCCTTCCATATCGTTTACTTGATAGGTAGCAGTTTGAGTGCAGCCATCGTTGTTAGTAACGGTTACAGTATATGAATTAGCACATAAATTAGTTAAATCTTCAGTAAATATAAAATATTCTCCGTTATCCCATTGATAAGTATATGTTCCTGGTGGCGATACGTTTAAATCAATGCTACCAGTACAAGGGTTATAACAAGCATTATTGTCATTAACAGTTGCCGAAATTGTAAAAGAAGAATTGATAGTAACCTGAGGTGTTGTTGCAGTACATCCGTTTGCATCAGTAATAGTAACGATATAATTACCGACACCTAAGTTTTGAAATACATTAGAAGTTTGAGCTCCATTGCCAATATTGTATGTGTATGGTATATTACCACCATTTGCTACAACCGTAATGCTGCCATTGGTTTCATTACCACACAATGAAGGTGTATAACTGCTT
>JABUFC010000048.1 GCA_013314715.1 Bacteroidales bacterium
TTGCTTGTGAAAATAGCATGCCAAATTCTTCGTCGCTAAGTGTTTTAGGGTCAACGTAAAAATGAGCCCGAATAAGTGCCATGGCTTTAGGCAGGTAATCGAACTCATCGCCCATATCGAGCGATGAGTCGGTTACAGCTTTTTTATGCTTGCCTCACGAATTTTTATCAAAGAACCTACGGCTTTTATGGCTGCAAGTTTTGCTTCACCATCGGTTTTGATGATTTCATCTCCACCGAGCCAGCAGCTTTCGAGCAATATAGTACCACTTTTTAATGGGTCAGAATCGGCAAATTTTAAAGATGCTGCTAATACATCAAAATCGGGTTTACGAATATAACCTTTGGCAGTATTACCTTCGTCATCAATTACTACTTCAATTTCGTGTACTTCGCCCCAGCGTGCTTGCCATTGCTTTATCTGAGCTTTTAATTTAGCGTCTTCCATATTACATCCATTCTATATGTGATAAAATCAATTCTAATTCAACTTCGATTACCGTATCTCCGGTTTTAATTTCACGCTTATTGCTCGTAAATTCACAATTACGGAGCACATGGGTTACTATTTGGTCTGTATTATCAGCCAAATATGATACGTTAATTTCGAATGGCGGTATATCTTGTATCCTCTTACCGGGACCAAGTACCCGTTGAATGGCATCAATTTCATAATGATGCAATGTGATAGATGCCGATGCTTCGTATTTGCCATAACCTCGACTAACCGGCATATTACCGGCTCCGTAGTTATTAACTTTTTCAATTTTATCATCGTATTTAATGGCAGTAATTCCTGTAACGGTTCTTCCGAGTAAATTCACTCTAACTGAACCCCAACTGTGGCGTATGCCGTTTATTAATGGTATGTTATTGCTCATATTCTGTATAATTAAAATAGATTGTTAAAACCAATAGTTACATTAATTTTTCGCGCAGTTCCGGTTGGAACTATGCTAAATTGAACTTTAAGTTCCGATGTTGCCAATATATTTTGAAAAGGGTCAATAAGAATATCCATCGAACTTATTTCACCATCAGAAATCATTTGTTCTAATGCACGTTTGCCATCATTTTCGAACTGTTTGATAATTTCAGGGCTTATGGTGCCATCGTTCGGATTGATATTAACTGGCATAGCAAGACGCGGCAATAATACCGTACGGATATTTCGTACTGCTTTATGAACCGTGCGATTATTTTCAATGTATGCATAATCGTCGGTTAATGATGTACAGGTAAATGAGTCATTAAAATAAATACCTGCTTTACCGGTATGAGTGCGGAAAAATATATATCCATTATCGTTGGTAGTATTAACAACACCTGCAGCAATATCGCTAAATTTGGTTTTAGCAATAGCCGGTACAGTTAAATTATCGCCCAGAACATTGAATTTTTCAACCCACGCCACACATTCGTTTACGGATGCTTTACTAACAGCACCAAGCAATGTTCCGATGGCAGCATATGAGTTGAAATTTGTATGAGCATTAGCAATAGCAAGATTTTGACCAACCATAACCGCAACGTTGGGGGCATTTAAGTTTCTTAAATTAGTTTGATTTGTCAATGAAAAACCTTTCCCTTCGAGAAGGACTTCAATAGGACGATGATTATTGTATTCATCAACTGCTAACTCCTGTGCTTTTGTAATAGCTGCTTGTGTATCACTAAAATCACTTACAGGGATAGATGGGTTGTAAGCAACTGCAAGCAATCGTATCTTACCTTCGGCTTCGTTTAGTACCTTTTTTGCACCATTGACATTAGTTTTATCAACCATATCGGCATAACTAACCGATTGTGCCGGTACTAAAAGCCATAGTTCGCCACTGGGATTGATACGGAAATACTCTTTAATATGTTCGTATAGCAATATGTTATTGGTGCTATCGTACGAAGCATCGATTTTTAATGCGATGGCGTCATTTAGAGAATTAAGCCGATACACTGTATTTAATTGCACTCCGCCACTAACAGCAACACCATTAGCCACAAGTGCAGATACCATATCATTATTTGGTTCACGACGTCCAAGACCGCCCGATAATTTGGTTATATTAATATCGTTTAGCATACAGATTATTTTTTAGTTTTCTTTTCGGTTTGTTCTTCATCTTTTTCAGATGATATTTCGTTGCGGTGAATAATTTTGTATTCAAGTCCGTTGCGACGTGCATGGTCAATAGCCAATGATTGTGCATTCATAAGAAATACATGACCATCGGATACTAATATGATTTTATCTTCTTGAGGATAAGTTTTAAAAACCTCTTTAATGCGATTTAAATGTTGTTTTTCCATAGCTATTTAAATTTAAATATGATTATTCCGATAATTATAGTACTAATAAAAGTAGTTAATGCTCCTAAAGCAAACCAAAACCACCGGTTACAATGTTGCTTTTCAGTGATGTTTTTATTTTTCTCGTTAAAAGATGACCGGTGATATGTTTTAGTAGTATTTAAATATATTTTATATAACGAATCGCAATAGGCTTCGCAGTTAATATTTCCATTTTTTATAATAAGTTTTGCCGTTGCTTGTCCTTTTGAGTGCATTATAATTGAAGTGTCTTTTATTTGAGATGCAGGAATAGTTGCCGTTACGGTACTCGGTTGTATGTATATAGTATCAATAACGGTCTTCTCAATGTACAAAACAGAATCTTGCATTTTAGAAGAACTTATAACGTTTTGCTTTGTTTTGCAAGATACCGTTATCATGATTAATATGATAAGAATCCATTTCATAGTTGTTTTTTTACCTGTTCTTCTAATCGTTCTAATTTTTCCTTAACTTCTTCGTATAGCATTTTCCATTGTTCCATAACTTGAATCATATTGGCAATTTCGACCGATTCTGCTTGTGCTTTAGCTTGTCTGCGACCGAATATCCATCCGCTTGCTGCTCCTGCAAATGCAGATGCTACGGGTACTATTATTTGCGTCCAATCAATCATAACAAATATTGTCGAAATGTGCTTCTCAATCGTTTATATTGCCTAAAGGTTTTATGTTGCATCCACAACCGGCTTGCGAGGTAGCCTCCGCCAAAGGAGGCTACCGCAATAGCCATATAAATGAACAAAGCAACAATGGATTCGAACATAGCTTAAGAAATAGGAGCGTTATATATAGCTGCTATATATTTATTACGCATAGGCAATGTTAACGCTCTCATTTGGAAACCGATAATATCACCGCGTTCGCCCGGGTCTTTTTGGCTGGCAAACATTTCAAAGTCGCCTTGCGCCTTACATACTTCCGTGCTTAAAAATGCAATTGACGAGATCGTGTCTGTAGATGGTGCCGGTGCGGCTCCAAAGGCTACTTTTTGCCCGTTTGTTTTATTAAATACAGGTGTTTTACTGTATTTAAACACTTTGAATCCAAATAGAGAGAATCCTTGACTTTCTTCCATGAATTGTTTAAACAATGTTTTGTCTTCCATGGCAAGGGTACGTGCATGTTCGGGATGCAATACTAATATACGTCCGGAGTCTGGAGCGTCTAATTTGTCAAATGCCAAAGCAAGTTGTAAGATATTGTCAAGCGTAATCTTTTTAAAATTATTGCCGTCATTGGCTCCACTTGTAGTTAATACAGGTGTGTAAGTTCCATTTGCAGAGGGGGCAAAGGCATGTGCTGCTTTTTGTGCGAACTTATTCAGCAATGCATTTTTATGCCCTAATACAACACTTGCCATCTTGTCATAAGCGGTTTCCATTTCTTCTATATTACGAACAAGCGTATTTTCCGTGTCATAGGTATCAAGTGGCAATGCTAAAGGTACATCCGAACGTTGTGCATAAGGTATAGGATAAGTAGTATTATTAATAAGTACATTTGGGTCAACGCCTGCTTCTGCCAGATTAATAGTATTATTTTCGACAAACATGCTTAAATCCCTCACTACCGATAAAAACGACCAATCAGGATAAAATTTTTCCATGATCTCAGCAAGCCATATTTCTTTATTTAATCCGGCAAGGAGACTTCCTGACAATTCGCCTCTTGGGATAAAGGCAACAGCAATACTTATACCTGATGCCAATAAAGGATTAACATCCACAACCGTTGCAACAAATGATGCTATTACAACATTGAATAATACAGCTAATAATAGTTTAGTTTTCATTTTATGATTTTTTTAAGGTTAAACACGTTTTAAAATTTCTGCATACTTTTCAGGTTCATTGGCTTTCAATTCTAATAAGCCTTTCGGGTCTTTTTTTCGCCAATCGTGGAATGTCCATTTTTCTCGTTCAGGCATATTACCGCTCGATTGAGTATTAATGTGTTCAGTTGGTTTGCTGACAGATAGTTTTTCGATAAACTTTTTAGCCGATTCAAAATCTTTTTCAGCCATAGCTTGTAATTCAACTCGCAGTTCTTCTTTTAACTTACCTTGTTGCACGGCAAGGTCAATCATGCTTTTAATATCGGCAGCAAGACGAGACTTTTCTTTGTTTTCATAATCTTGAACTTTAGTACGTAACTGACTCAGTTCGTTTTGCATTTTTTTTACGGCATCAATAACATGGGTATCGGTTGCATCCGATTGCAATCCCAATAAAGTAATTAATGGTTGGTTCATAATTTCTATGTTTAAATTAAATTTTCGATTCAAAGAGAGTTTAATATCTTCTGCCGATAATAGTACACCATCTGCATCATATAAACGCAATGCATTTTGATTTGATGGTAATGCAGTAAGTGATATTTCTTTTAATATAGATTTTGATAATGTGATAATACTTTTATCACCAATATCTTGTTTGTTAAATTCGAGAGCAATTAATCCAACCGAAGCACCTTTTAATATTCCTTTTTCTACTTTTTTAGCCAATTTAACAGCTTCAGGGTCGTCCATGTCAAAATCTGGTTCGGCAAGCAACTGTTTATTTTCTTTACGTAAATTTTTCCACGTACCAATTAATTTACTGCTATCATGGTCAAATAACATTACCGGATTTCGTGTAAATGCCGATAAATCAATTCCGTCTGTTTTAACAATAAAATCATACGAATTAATGGTTTCGTCGCTTACTATAAAAATACTCATTCTTGGTTTTTTTGCAAATATCAATATTTTTTTATCTTATTCATAATCTATTATTTATAATGTATATTATAAACTATTACTTTAATTAAAATATATATATATTTAATTTACAATTATGTATATAATCAAATAATGGCGAAATTTGTGTAAATCAATTCATATGCCTAAAGACAGTGAAAAACAGATAGCTCGTGAGTTATATCTTAATACCGGCATGACCCAAAAAGAAATTGCCATCAAATTAAGTATCAGTGAACCAACATTATCTAAATGGGTGAATAGTGGCAAATGGGATGAACTTAAAGCGGCAAAAAGTATTACTAAAGAACAACTGCTCAAACAAGCTTACGAACAATTAGCAGCCATTAACAATGCCATTGAAGAACGTGGTGGCGTACCTGACAAACAGCTTTCCGATGCCAAAGGAATATTAGTTAAAGAAATAGCATTGCTGGAGAAGAATCACAGTATTAGCACTGCTGTTTACATCATGGACAGATTTTTAAATTATGTTCTTACACATAACCCATCTGTTGCCAGAGAAGTATCACAGATGCAGTTATCATTTATAGAAATGCTTGCTAATGAAGTTCAGCGATAAAATAGCCATTGAACGTTTTCGTCAGCGGTGCCGGTTGATAGCTCTGGCTACCGAAGGAGTTCCTTTACAGGAAAATAAAGAAGATAAAGAACGACGTATTAAATCGTTACTTAATGATTATAATGCATTTAGCAAATATTACTTTCCACAATGGACATCCGTCGATAACGCTCCGTTTCACTTATATGCTGCACGCAAAATTGCAGCTAATAAAAAACTAATGGCTGTATTCGAATGGGCACGCGGACATGCCAAGAGTACACATTTTGACATTATGATTCCTATGTGGCTAAAAGCACGTGGCGAATTGCACGTAATGGTGCTGGTGGGTAAAAACGAGCAGAATGCCATAACATTATTAAGTGATTTACAAGCTGAGCTCGAAAATAATCAACGCTATATACACGATTTTGGCGAACAGGTATTAACAGGAAACTGGGAAGAGGGACGTTTTGCAACTAAAGATAATTGCGGTTTTTTTGCTCTAGGTCGTGGTCAATCTCCACGTGGACTTCGATATAAACAATATCGCCCCGATTACATTGTGCTGGACGATATTGATGACGATGAACTGGTTCGTAATCCTGCACGAGTAGATAAACTCACAGATTGGGCTTTGCAGGCACTCTATTTTACTATGGACATGGGTAGAGGACGGTTTATTATCGTTGGCAATCGGATTGCCAATCGAAGTGTTTTAGCCAATATAGCCGAAAAAAACAGCGTCTATCATCACAAAGTAAACGCTCTGAATTATGATAGTACACCTTCATGGGCAGCCAAATATTCAATTGCTGAAATTGAAGAAGTAATACAGAAAATTGGCTATCGAGCTGCTCAAAAGGAACTGTTCAATAATCCCATAACCGAAGGGGCGGTATTTAAAAAAGACTGGTTGCGTTTTGCTCCTATTTTGGATTATTATCAATACGATGCTATCATTGGTTATTGCGACCCGAGTTTTAAAAACTCTGCAACCAGCGATTATAAAGCTATTATGATCGTGGGCAAAAAGGCAACACAATATCATATACTTGAATGTTTTGTACGTAAATGTACGGTTAGCGAAATGGTTCGCTGGCTCTATGATTATAACGACAGAATGCCTAACCGGGCAGTTGCTCAATACTACATGGAAGCTAATTTTATACAGGACTTAATATTGAACGAATTCGATGAAGAGGGGAAAGCACGTGGATACCTATTGCCCATTCGTGCCGACCATCGCAAAAAGCCCGATAAGTTTGCCCGTATCGAAGCAATTAGCCCACTATTTGAGCGTGGTTTTGTTATTATTAATGAGGCAATTAAAAACAAACCTGACACACAGGTATTTATTGAACAATTATTGTCGTTTGAAAAAGGTAGCAATCAGCACGATGATGCACCTGATGCACTGGAAGGTGCCGTATGGCTGCTAAATAAATATTGCACACAAAAAGAATATGTACCATTAATTCATCAACGAAACAACAGGAGGTTTTAACATGCGAAATATTAATTACATAGTCGTTCATTGTACGGCAACACCACAGAATACAACCATCGAAAGCATTCAAAAATACTGGCGTGAAGTACTTAAATGGCATGCACCCGGTTATCATTATATCATTAAATCATCGGGCGAATTAGTTCAATTATTGCCTATTGAACAGGTGAGTAATGGCGTGGCAGGATACAACTCTCAATGTATCAATATTGCATATATCGGCGGCGTTGATAACAACGGAAAACCCATCGACAACCGTACTCCTGCACAAAAAGACATGCTTTTAAAACTGCTAAAACAATTAAAACAACAGTTTCCCAAAGCCATTATTCAAGGACATCGTGATTTCCCTGGTGTAAAAAAGGCATGCCCCAGTTTTGATGCCAAAGACGAATACAAAAACATATAAGCTATGATATTCTTAAAACACGATGATTTTAGCGTAACGATTGATGATAATCTGCTTAACCAAATTATCAAAAATCAACCTGCTTTGCTCGATAGCATTGAACTGATGGCTATTGCCGAGATGCAATCATATATTGCAAGTCGTTTCGATGTCGCTAATATCTTTAGTAAACAAGGCAATCAACGTAATCAGCTTATTGTTTTGTATTTAATCGATATGATATTATATCATCTTCATGCTCGTGTATCGCCACGAAATATAAGCCAATTACGTGTAGATAGATATAATCAAGCTATTGAATGGCTAAAAATGGCTTCCACCGGAATTATTCAACCTGATTTGCCATTAAAAGCAGACACACAAGGAAATGCCGATGATAGATTAAAATGGGGCAGTAATACTAAACTTAATCAACGATATTAGTTATGGGAATTTTCGATTTTTTAAAATCCAAAAAAGAAGCAGAAGTTCAACTTCGCAATCAGCCTAAAGCACTGCCTTCAACGGTCGTTATTCAGAATATTAAAGCTCGTGCTCAAAAAGACATAAAAGACTGGCGAAATGCACTTAATATGGCTGAAAAAAGCGACAATCCTCGCCGTTACATGCTTATAGATATATACAGAGAAATTATGCTTGATACCCATTTATCAGCTCAAATTGATTTGCGTAAAAACAGAGTTCTTGGTGCATCATTTCAGGTTTATGATAATAATAATAAACCAAATACTGACATAACTTGGATGCTTAAACAACCTGCCATACAAGACATTATATCATATATGCTCGATGCTCTGTTTTATGGACATAGTCTTATTCAGATTGACGAAGTTATTCCAAATCAAATCAATAAAGTTAGCTTAGTTCCTCGTCAACATATCGTTCCCGAATTAGGATTATTGCTTAAAAACCCGAACGACAGTAATGGTATCAATTATCGCATCTATAAAGATTTTCAAAATTATATTATAGAAAGCCCTAATAATACAGATTTGGGGTTATTGGCAAAAGTTGTTCCTTATGTATTATATAAGCGTTTTGCATTTGCAGCATGGAGCGAATTTGCCGAACTGTTCGGAAATCCTATCAGAGTTGCCAAGACCAATGTTAGAGATACAACTATGACCAATCGCCTGTATAATATGATGAAGGATATGGGCTCACTCTTTTTTGCCGTCATCGACAAAGATGAAGATATAAACTTTATCGAAACTACTCGAAGCAATGGTGAAGTATTTCAATCGTTGATTGAACTATGCAATAATGAAATCAGTAAACTTATCAATGGTGCCGTTGTTGGTGAGAATAATACTGAAGGAAGCCGCGCCAAAGAACAGGTAGGATATACCATTTCGCAAGACATAACCAATGCCGACAAACATTACATTGAACAATGCATGAATAAGATTGTATTCCCTATACTTATATATCATGGTTATCCGTTGCAAAATTATACATTTGCTTATGATGAGCAAATTGATATGGATAAACTATGGAATAATACGTATCAGGCTTTGCAATATTATAATATAGATACTGAATGGATTAAAGAACGATTTGGCATACCGGTATTAGAAAGATTACAAAATCAATCATTATCCGATAGCCGTTTTTTCGACTAACCCCCGAGCCCATAAAGCTCGGGGCAAGCATCCAATACTATGACTGCCCTATTCATGGCAATAATTTACAACTTGCCTTAGATAAAGATACTTATAACGTTAAATTTGGCATTGATGACGATACATTTAAACGCATTTTAAATAATATTCAAAAAAACGATAAACTTATTGATAAAGATTTGTTTGAATATACCTATAAAAACCTTGATAATGCACTTAACCGTATTTATCCTAATGTAAAGCCTGATACTAATGCTCTATACGAAAATCTTCGCCGAAATCTGATACAAACATCGGCATATAAAAGCTATTGGCAAACACAACAATTAAACGATTCATTGAGCGGTAAAATGGATAAAAAACCGGAACAAATCAACAACGATTTTAATGTTAACTACATGCGAACCGAATACGTACATACCGTTCGTTCGGCTCGTATGGCACAACGATGGACAGAGTTCGAAGCCAATAAACATGTTTATCCATATTTGGAATATATGCCAAGCACTGCCGCAGAACCACGCATGGAACATCAAAAATTTTATGGCATTATTAAACCGGTTGACGATCCGTTTTGGGACACATGGCTTCCGCCCAACGGATGGGGTTGTAAATGCTCTGTAAGACCTGTGCGTAATAATAACGATGCTAAACCATTGCCCGCCGATATGCCTCCCATGCCACCCAAAGCCATGCAACACAACCCGGCAAAAACCGGCGAAATATTCAGCAACGAAACATCCTACTTTAAAAAAGTAAAAACGGAACTGCCACAACCAAAACAACAAGCCGTACGTGAAGCGTTTGAACTACTGAAAGAAACCATCCCATACGAACTTGCATACCAAAGCAAAGGGAAAGTGTATACGCATATTTTTAAAGAAGAACCCGAAAAATATAACGAAAACCTCGAAACAGCCAAATTATTAGCCGATAATTTTGATATGGAAATTAAAATAAGACCTTTGATCAATGCTGATAATTATAAAAATCCGGATTTTATAATTAATGGGTTATTTGCAGATCAAGCAATATATGGAAAAAGCAAAAACTTCTATAATTTTATTACTAATTCTTTTAAAGATAAATTTTCAAAAAAAAGAAATGGACAATTAAATAAAACAGGCGGTTATTTAATATTAAGTTTTTCACAAAAAATAGTGATAGATATAAAATACATTAAAAATAAGTTAAACTTTTATAAAGATAAATGTTTTAAAGTTTTTATTATAAATGGCAATGAAATATTTACTTTATAAAAAAAACCGGTTTTGGTCCCTACCGGCAAAGGGGTGGAGGTTAGAATATTTCACCGCCCTCCGATACAAATATACGCATATTTTTTTAAATAGTTGCAATAGTTGAAAAAAAATCATGGAAGGATTAGACCATATCATAAAGAAAGTCACAAGACTAAAACGCTACCTTGAAAAGGACGCCCCTGTAATTATGGGGACAGAAGCCGTTAAGCATTTTCAACAATCGTTTTACGATGAAGGTTTTACTGATAGTTACCTAAACAAATGGAAACCATCAAAACGCAAGGATAGTAGCAGCCAATGGTATGGTTTTTTATATCGTGCCACCACTCCACTACCTAATAATCACCCACGACGCAAAGGCAGTAAGAAAAAATACAAACCACGCAAATCTAATCCAATTACTAATTTTAGTCGTGCCGCTACCAACCGGAAAACATTAACCGGCTATACCGGCGATCTGAAAGATAGTATCAAGTTTAAAAAAACAATACATGGCGTGGTGGTTTATTCCGATTTACCTTATGCAAAAATGCATAACGAAGGAGGATATGTTAATGTTTTTGGCAAAAAACGAATACGATTACCTAAACGTCAATTTATAGGAAAATCGGCTAAACTCGAAAATAAATTACGCTATATGATAATGAAAGATATTCGTAACCTTTTAAAATAACAAAAATATGATAGCTACATATTATCAATTATTAGTAGAAAGAATAAAAAATAACGTCCCTGAGATTGCAACGGTTGAACTATATACCAATCAATACAATCACACAGAAGAAGAACGTCCCATTATAACACCGGCTGTATATATCGAATTTGGCAATATCAGTTGGCACGATACCGGCATTAACACGCAGGAAGGAATACTTACTGTTAACATACATTTCGTTATACCGCATTTACTGCCATCCGATTCAATCGATTTTAACGAGTATAATATTCAGGTGCTCGAACTGTTACAAAAATTACACTTAGCATTGCAAGGTTATCAGATGATTGATAATAACCGGTATGCACATTCAACAAAATTAACACGCATAAGCACACAACACGATACCAATAGCGATGGACTTCAAATATGGATAAATACTTATCAATGCACTATTATAGACAATAGCAGCAATGCCGATGCTAATCATCAACCGTTTAATATTCAAAATTTAACTATATATGGAAACGTATAATTTTAAGCCACATGTAAAAGGCGATACATTTAAAGGTTGTCGGTTTACGGTTAATGTAAATAATGCGCCATTGAATTTAACAGGGTGTCAGATACGAATGCATCTACGTACAAATCCGCTGCATGATTCGAAATACGAATTGTCAACTATAAATGGCAAGATAGTAATTATCGATACTATAAATGGCATATTCGAGATACCCGAACAAATTATCGATATCCCGGCAGGAAATTATTATTATGATATCGAAATTACCTTCCCCGATGGCAAGGTAAAAACATATATAAACGGACGTTTTGAAATTGTACAGGATATAACTTATTGATTATGGAACAGGTAACGATAAACATAACCGAACAAAAAGACCAAGTAACCATACAGGTTAGCGAAGGTGTAAATCAGCAGGATGTATTAAACACACCTTTATCGGGATTATCGCCCGAACCGCAGCGTGTTTTGCCTTCGGCTTTAGATAGCATTTTAACGGCATTTAAAAAGGTTTTAAAATACCTGAGCGATTTAGGAACGGCTGCTTTTCGCAGTGAAACCGATTTTGAACCTGCAGGTACCATGCAACAGCATATAAGCACCATGCCACACTATTCGCACTTGAGCCAACTGCAACAAGATAGCAATTATCGCACCGTTAGCGATGCCGAAAAAACTTCCTGGAATAATAACATTCATTTTAAAGGCATATATCCAAGCGTAAATGCACTTGAACAGGCACATCCAATAGCAAACGAAGGCGACTATGCATTTGTTGATTACGGTTCGGGAGATGATGCCAAAATGTATATCTGGGATAGTAGCGACCATCAATGGATACTTGGTTCAGCACCGCAAGCACCGGAAGTTGACCCGGTATTTACACAGTGGCTACAAACCAATCCATTGCAACATACGCATCAAACCTTTGCCGAAAAAGGAATCAGTTTTAACGGCATGGAAAATCTTATCCCTGTAAATACCGAGGGCTCATTTATTGCTCCGGTTAGCGGCACTGTACGTTGGATTATACATACCATTGATAATTCCCAAGCAACTTGCACAGTGGATGTGTATAAAAATGGCACCAGCATGCCTGGCAATGGCACTAAACCATCGCTCAATAACCAGACAAAAAATAGTGGTACAAGTCAGAACTGGAGTATTAGCAATGTTGTACAAGGCGATACTGTTACCATTCGTATTATTAGCAATATTAACGCTACGAATCTTAATGTAAGTATATTAATTGATAATAGTATATAATTATGGGCTTAAAAACTTATATCGGTGGACCGTCTAATGTTCCGAATTCGTACCTTGAATTAGCAGTTCCAGTAGCAGGCGATGATGTATATGTTCCTGCAAATGCTGGTAATTGCGTTATAGCTGCAGACCTACCATCGAGTGGACAGCTGCGAAGTTTCATTGTAGATAATGGATATACTGGAACGATAGATTTTGGAAACTTTAAAGTATATGCAGGACAGGGAAACCTTACCGGGACTATCTTTGACAGTGGAACAAGTGCTAACTATCAATGTGGAACTGGTGGTGTACAATTATACAGCACGTCATCAACTACATCAGGCGTTAATATTGTAAAGGCTAACAATGCCAACATGGCTAATGTAAACGTTTATCTTAATAGTAACGGATTAGGGCGTTATATGGACTTTCAATCAGATTTCTATTGTAATTTATTAAAGATAATTGCAAACTCTATATATCTATCCAATAGAACATATATGCTAAGTATATACAGAGGTTTTGAGGATTCATTAATTAACAATAACACAAATATTGCGTTGAATATCAATACTAATAACGTTATATTCATTGGTGGCAACATCAATTCCTTTAATACACTTCAAGTATATGGGGCAGTATATATAGGTGGCATAATAACATTACTACATGATTTCCAATTATCTATTTCTAATGCGACTAATCCTACATATTCAGGATTATATTATAACACTAACGGTAGTATCAATTGTAATGGTTATAATGTCATATATTATGTTACTGGCTTTAATTATAATCATAATATATACATAGATAAGGCAATAGATAAATTAATTATCGTCAATACGAGTAATTATACTTCAACATTAAGAATTTTAAATGATATTACAGTTAATAATTACTTCAGCATTGTTGAAACACCACGTCCACGCTCTCCATTCAATGCCGTTAGAAGTGCCACTAATGGAACTAAGGTTAATATAACGCTTGGGAATAATTGTAAGTACTTGATTGCATGGTCATTATTATATGACCTATCATTCAACAAGCCTGTAACGGCTTTCAAATCAAGTGTTAATAATTGCGACAATATAAATGTAGTTGATTATCCACAAACAATTATAAGTGTAAAATAAAAAGAGCTGCCTAAAAGGCAGCTCTCAAATTGCGATGACCATCGTTATAGCATTTAACCGGTCTTATAACTATTAGCTGTACATCACTAAATCAGTAACCGGCTCGCAATTATTTATAAATTCCGTGCCTGCATATTATGTGCTCTATAGTTTTAGGCGACAGATAAAAGCGTTCGGCAACTTTTTCTACAATTGCAGAATATTTCCATTGCGGATATTTTTTTTGCAGTTCGTTAAAATATTTTTCAACGTCTTTATTACGTTTTTTTAATCGTTCAGGATTTTTTAGTTTACTCATAGCTGTTCAATTTAAAAGGAACTATTTTATATTTTAGCACCGAAATTATTTTAATAAGTTCTTCTTTAGTATAATCATTTAGATACTTACCCCAATAGTTTTTTACATCTTCTTGAATTCTTATCATATCAGCCTTCCCTTCTATATTATAACCTATCGTTCTATAGAGAGATATAATTGTTTTTCGTAGTTTATCGCATTGAATCGATTCTTTTTTTTGCTCGTACAGTTCTTCTAATTTCTTGATTAATTGCGTACACTCATCTATGGTCATTTCGCTCGAATGTTCGGTTCTACCATGAGTATATTGCAAAATAAGTTCATTTTTTAATGAAGCAATACCGGTTATATATAATAACTTATATAATTTCTTGTTTTGAGATAATGTACGTTTCATATCTTATGATCTTAGTATTGGTCTTCCCAGCGACGATTACGCAAATACGTTTCGGGATATGCCTGCGCTATACCCGTACGCTCGAGATAACTCTTATATGCTTTAATACGCCGTAAACAAGTTGTTTTGTCTGCATCTGATAATGCATTCCATAATTTTTCGGTTTTTGTTTTGTTGCCTACTTTATAGGAGTATACATTCCAAAATCTGTCAAAACTTAAATCTTCGGCTATTTCAGCAACTTTCATTTTAAAATGAGAAGTTAGCAATAACATATTATCATATGTTATAATATCATTGACCTGAAGCAAACGGCGTACTCTATCATACGTTACATCACAATGAAACTCGAGAGCATACAATACACCGCTCTCGTCGTATGCTACTTCGAGCTTTAATCCTTTATCGTTGGTTATTAAATATTTGCCCATATTTCTTATTTTTTTTAACTTTGCAAAACAATTGTTATGAAATTTCTTAATAAACTCTTATTATTTGTAAGACTTCTAAACGATTCAGTGCTTATTATCAGCAGCATAGTTTTTATTATTGGCATCGTTACCGGATTATTTATGTACACAATTACACTATTCATATGGCAACTTATATTATTTATACTGGCACCATGGATTATATATTGGATATTGCTTAAAATTCATAGCATTAGCAAGAGAAAGTTTACCAGAGGCGATGCCGTTAAAATGATTGCTGATAATCGTAAATTTATTGTTATTCGGTATCACTTTTGGTTGCCTATGGTCGCTATTTGTAAATGGGAAAATCACGACACCGTTTTTGCCGTACATGAAAAGTTTTTGCAACCATATCAAGAAGCACATACCCAACCTTTTGATTTTAATATCTCTAAATTTATTGATATAAATGGACGTCCGGGTCGTATTAAACGCCTTTAGTATCATCATTTTCATATATTTTCAGAACAAACCTGAACCAAATAAGTATAAAAATAATTAATAACAAGACGGGAACTTCTATCATAACGCACTAAAGTTTAATTCAACAGCATTCCATTTACCTTGTTCATCTTTTACATACAAACGAAAATACGTTTTACTCGACGGCTTGCGAATACTTTCCTCGAGCAAATCAATAGCACGCAAAAATTTATCGTTCTTTATCTTACTGCGATAGCGAATAAGGTTCAAAACCTTTTTTGTATCTAATCGGCCATTGCGTGTGCTGAATGCATCGAGAATTAATTGTTTAATAACATCGTCTTGTGTTTGCACGTTTTCTTGCAAGAACTCTTCCAGTAACTGGCGTGCCGATTGAATTCCCAATTCGTCGAATTCAATACGTTCGTTTACATTAACTTCAATTTTAACCGTGCGATTGAAGTTATAAAAAGTAAAGTTGCCTTTTGATACCTTGCCGTCGATGTTCTTTTCTTTAACGTACGTCTGATATACTTCATCGCACCACTGTTGTATATCGTTTTTAAATTTCTTTAAAAGCTCGTTAATCTCAACCGAACGCTTGTAAATACGTTCGCTGTTTTTTTCCATAAGTTTTTCGGTGGCAGTTAAACGTCTGGTTTGTACCATATTGCCACTCTCATCAGTCCAAAATTTTTCTGATACTTTTTGAAATTTTACTGTTTCCATATTATTTTTATTTTAAAGTTATTAATACTTTACATAATTGAATACAATCATTGATTTGACGGCAAATAAGCGGATATACATCCATTAAATCTTTAATGTTTTTTGTGCCATATATTACCGTTGCATGATTGCGTTTAAAATATCTTGCAACTTTGGTTGTCGTTAATTTGTATTCTTCAATAGCTATATACATACATATCTGACGAGGGAAAGCGATGTGACTGTAACGAGAACTACTGCGTAAATCTTTAACAGAAACTTTGAAATAATCGGCAATAATTTTTGTGATGCTATCCATTACAATAAAGTCATACGACTTATATTCTTCGGATATGGCAATGTGAATATCCTTTTGAAGTATTTTTTCAATTGCTTGTTTTGCTGTATTTAGTATTTCATTAACTTGTTCGTTGGGTAGCATAACGTTTAGTATTTAAGGTTAATACAATGTTTTTCAACAAATAATCAGGCAAAGGATAGAACATAAGCCTGTGATAGTCGATATAAGCATTTTTTGATTTTAGCTCAAGTCTTAATTCTGCTTCCTTAATATATTTTTCGTCATTATCGTTCCATCTGAATAACCACCATATCCAAAATGTTTTAGAATGGGTTAATACATCGATTAATTCGATGCTAAAATCATCGAGGTTACCATCTTTATCGGCAAAGTAAGTACGTAAGTATTCGTGACCAAGTTGCTCGATTATCTCGCTATATTGCAGCTCATTTATTTGCAATATTCGCATGATGATGTATTTATTCGACAATATCCGGCTGCGGTTCATAGTTTTCTTCATTTACTTTGTTTAAATAGTATTTAGCATATCCTTCCGGCCATATAATGAGTTCGCCTCCGGGATTATAACGTCCGTTACTAATGGCTTTAAAGCCTTCGACATATAATTTCAGGTCAGCATCGAATTTCAGTCGCAAAGCTGTTCTGCCGATAGGTTGCTTCTTGTCGGCTTGCGAAATTACGATGAGTAAACGATGACCCAATTTTTGACGCAGTTTTTGCCAGGCTATATAATGAGCATTACTTGCCTGCACGCTATCTATAATTACCACCTTATATCGGCGATGTAATTGCATCAGTTCTTCAATAGGCAAGGTATCGAATACTATCTTACCGGTTACTTTGTTGTTAATCAAATGCTGCTGCAGCGTCGATTTCATCCCTTCTTCGAGCGAATTAAAAAACACCTGGTATTTTTGCGACAGTTCGTTGGCAAGTTGCATAACAAAGCTTGTTTTACCGTTGCCGGAGTTGCCCCATATAAACCACAAACCGAAGTCTTCGGGATTTCCAAACGCTTCTTGCCAGCGTTCGCTCCACTCTATATGCGTATATTTACGCCTTAGTATATCTTTAACGCTTTTTGCTCCCATATACTTGCATTTTTCTGCGTGGCAATTGACCGTATTTTAACCATTTAAATATTGTATAAATGGCATTCCAAAATGATATAATTACAATACCCGGTAAGGTTACTATTCGATATATTATAACTGTTATCATACATTAAGATTTTTGAGTTAATAATAAAAGACTTTCGGCACGACGTAGCCCGCCAATTTCGCCATTACTATCGGTAGCAAGGCAACGTTTAGTTAATTCGGCAATAGATTTTTCGTCTTTTGTATTAGCTGCCAATACATCTTGTATCAATTTTTGATAGAATAAGTAACGTTCTTGACGGTCGTTGGGCGTTATTTTTAAAAATCTATCGCTATAACGGCTAAATATTTCACGAAACCCGACTTTCTTATTGTTGATGCCACGTTCTATTTTAGCTCGTAAGCCTTCGGCTCCCATCATATACCAACCGCAATAACTTTCGGTGGCATTCCATAATTCTTTGAGCTCTAAAAAAGCAGTATATTCCAAATCACCAGCCTCATCTAATATGATAACCGGCTTTTCAAACACTTTTAAAGCATATTTAATGTTGCTTTTAACGTGTATGTACTTATCCTTATCGTCAACCCCAATGGTGCGGGCTAAACCTCGTATAAACGCCTGTTTGCTCTTATATTGCGAACAATCAACATAAAAACAGTTCTTTATGTGTTTTGCCATCTGTTTTGCCGTAAATGTTTTACCAATAGCACAATCATCAACCAGTATCATGGCTTTGCCGTGCTCTTTGCAGAACATTATATCCTGCGATATTGCCTGAAATACAACCGTTTTGGCTACGTTCCATTTGCGTTCATTAGGGCTTATATCAAGCCTGCGTGCAATATCTATCCATTGGGCATCTCGCAATAAACCATCTACCGGCTTACCATTTTTTAACTGGCTGAATACGGCATTGTTTATGCCATACTGACGAGCAAATGCCATATCGCTGCCATCGTAATTCTTGCGTACCTCTAACAAGGCCGCTACTACTTTCTGTTTAAAATTGTTGCTTAGTTCCATATATTTAAGATTTATAAACGGTCTATTGTGTTTATTTTAAAATCAACTTGTTCGGGCATAACTATCCATTCATCGTCATTGTTGGTATTGATGGGTTCAATGCCATTACCGGTTCGTATCATGTCTTCCAATTCTACTTTTTTGCTAATGGTAAAGCGAATTTTCCGTGGTTCTGCTTCTTGCTTATGCTCAATGATTTCTACTTTGTTTATCTGTTTGGATGCATTGCGAATAAATCCTTCTACCGTATTTCGATAGCGTGCCATCAATTCTATGTTTATTTTATCTTGCTCGGTTTGTTCGAGTTTGGCACGCTGATAACGAAGCTCATCGAGTGCTTCGCAAATAAACCTGCCTTCACTATCATAAATGTATGCCTTGATTATATTACCTTTATTATCATCGAGCCATTTTACAACTACTTCCTTACCTTCTATTTCTTTAAGTACACCAATAAGTTTATCGCCAAGCAGTAAATTGCCGGTTCCATCGCCAAGCACCCGATGAGCATTTTGCAAACGTACTCGTGCCAGCTTGCAGCTTGTTTTTGTTTCGTAACCAACGGCACGCAGTACGCTGTACCAATTTATTGGTTGCAATTCTGGATGCTGATGTTCGACAAATACTTCCCAGCGTGTTTTATCGGGATATGTTTTTTGGTCGGGATGCAACGAATTGTTCCATTGCTCAATGGCTTTTAGAACTATTTCTACAATTTCTTCCTTTGTTTTGTACTCCATTTTATCGTCGTTGCCTCCCTGATAGCGTTCGGCTCGGGCATGCGGACGATATATAGCCCCCTCTTCTTTGTACAAATATGCCTGCTTAAATTCACCTATCAGGCGTTCGATTCGCTTTTGTCGAGCATCGTTGGCAATGATATGTATATCGTTGAACAATACTCCGGGCTTTAATACTGTTTCTTTCAGTGTGCTATTCAGATTACTTTCGGCTTCGATGCCATAAGGCAGCGGAACACCCCATTCGGCATACTGACGTACCAGATTGCGATAAAACTCCACTATCAAACCCTCTTTATTAGTTCCATATACCCACGATGTAATGGCACCACTTGCCACATCGGCTGCAATGTAAAACCACATACGATTGCCCATGCCTTCGGCATACTTAAACGGCGGCTGAAAATCATCCACCGATATTAAACTGCCGGCATATTTTGGTGTTTCCATACGTGCGTGCGGGATATACTGACCCATGTATAACTGACGATTGCGACTGCGTTTCATGTATGCCGGTGCCCGAAATTCCCAGCGTTCCATCCAGCGGTATATGGTGCGCTCGCTGATAACATGAAATTCCGACGCCAATCGGTCGTATAATTCACCGGTTTGCATGTTAACTACATCAAGTTTGCCCTCGAGAAAATCGGTGTATTTCTGATAAACCTCAATATGTGTTGGCTTGTACGGGCGACCTGCAAATATATCGCTCCATAATTGCAGCATTTGCGGTGTTACTACCTGAGCATTGTTGTTCAATAATCGCTTATCTATTAATGCTTCGTAGCCACGCTTTATATAGTTTGTTACTTTTTGTTGGAACTTACGCACATTTTGCGGCAAGGTATGACGGCATCCGTATTTGCGTTGCAGTATGATGTTGTAATCGGTAGTATCTTTGCATAAATCTGCCCAAAGGTTGCGTTTGGCATTGCCCAGCCGGGCGGTCATCTCTTCGCGGTATTGCTTCATCTTTATGGCAGCATTCAATACGCTGGCATTGATGGTGTAGCGTTCTACATGCTCCTTACTAATGCGGCGTTCGCTTTGCGTATCTTCGTCCCATAGAGTAAACTCTTCGTAAAACTTGCGAGCCTCGTTGTCCCATTCAAATACATCATCAAACGGATGATAATAATCGCCATACGTGCCATACGTGCCATATACCTCTATCACTTTTTCCTGCCACTTGCGGGGCAAGGCTATAAACTCCATTATACTCTGCCTGCCATTACCGCCGGGTATGGTGATAAGACCGAGCGAACGGGCTTTTTCTCTATATTTTTTCCACAAACGCAAACTCATCCCCAACCCTGCCATTGTCTGGTAGCTGATGCACAATTTATTTTTTATGACAATGTATGGCGAATTCATAATTATGCTATCTTTGAATAAAAAACGTTATGAAGCGAATTAAACTTTATTGGATAGAAACTACCATAAGCCTTATAAGCATTATTACAAGCATTATTGGATTTATGAATAACTGGGGCAATGTATGTATGCCCGTTTCGTTGTTTATAGTAGTTTTGTTGTTGTGTGCTGCTGGAGGCTGGCTGCTGGCATACAGGCAATTTAAACTTAGCCGAAAAAACGATATAGACCATTTTTATAAGCCCGGCATGCGTGTTAAGATTATGGCAACCAATACCATTGTGCGGGTTATCGGACCGCATCCGTTTAAACGCAACTGCCTTATATGCCAAACTGCCGATGGAAACGAAGTTGTTTGTCATGCTCACGAATTAATGCTTATTATTTAACCATACGTACCACCACAATAGCCCTATGCCAATAAACATGGCTACCAGCAAAAGCATTAGAAATATTCCGGCCGGCATAGATATCTGATATTGGCTAAGCTGTATAATAACAAGCGTTAGCATTACTATTATTACAATACGCAACGGACGTGGGCGGTTAAATTTTCTCATAGTTTTTTGTATTTATTATGGGCGATATTATAAGTCCGATAATAACTCCTGCTACGGCAGCACTATACCATGGCACATTATCCCATGCCTGCGACCATAGTACAACTAATACAACAGTAACGACAACTACTAATAGTTTGTGTTTCATAATGCAAAGGCTTTAATAATGGTAATAATTACGATAATAATCACTTCTACTATAGATATCCATAAGTAAATTTTGCTTTTGCGTGTTTCTATGTCAGCATTATTTTCTTTCATACATTTGCAATCATATGGATAAATAAATCGCTCATAGATAACGACACTTTATTTAAAGTTAAACTTACCATGCAAGGGAATGCTTACATTTATAATTGTATCACTTTTTGGCTTGTATTGCTCGGTACTATTATTGGTATTATTAATTTGCTTGTGTAAACATTCTTTTATTAAGTTCAAAATATTTAAAATCAATATTAATGTCAAAACGGCAAGCATCCATTTATTTATTTGTCTGTTATATATAAGTTTTTGTTTCATACCTTATTTTTTTTAAAAATGCCGGTCTTTCCCGGCTGCCAGACAAACATTTCGCATCATATTTAAACCACTCCATGCG
>JABUFC010000049.1 GCA_013314715.1 Bacteroidales bacterium
TGAATGAAATATACAACTATTTTTTCAAAAAACCAAATCCAACTGTACAATAACAACGACAAACTACATGTTGTTATTTACCATTTACACAATTGCCTAAAATAGAATGTAAAAAAACGTCGAATTAAAATTTTTAAATTACAAAAAGAGCTAAGACTGGATTGGTCTGTTTTAGAAAAATCTTGAAAGAAAGCTTAAAAAATAAGACGTAATTATTTTTACTTTTTGTACTTTTACCTATTGTAAATATTATTTGCTATGAGAATTATAACTTTACTCATGTGTTTATTTTTGGTTGGAAGCAATATATTTCCCCAGAGCTGCGAAGAAAGCAAACATCAACATTCTACAGCGTTTAGTCGTCCGTTTGCTCCTAAATATTTAGCACTACACAACAACTATGACCAGAAATTCATACATATCAATATCGAAGCAAACGACTCCAATCGTTTTATTACTAATACCGTGCATTATACCTTAAAAGCTAAAGCAAGCAGCATAGAGCAGGTTTATTTTGAATTTTCGCCAACATTCACCATCGATAGTGTTTCTATCAATCAACAGCCGTGTACTTATTATTATAGTGCCGACACCTTGATTTTGTATCCTTCAACTCCCATTGCATCTTATTCGTTGTTTGAAGTTTCAATATCATATCGTGGCGATGCTACTTCAGGGGGCGAATACCGAGGGCTTACCAATACTTATTCATCAGATTACAACCAACACATTACGTGGACTTTATCAGAATCGTTTCATTTAAAAGACTGGCTACCTTGTAAACAAGATTTAGGCGATCGGCTCGATTCAGCATGGATTTTTATCACTGTCGATAGCACCTGCAAAGCCGGTTCCGAAGGTAGGCTAACGGCCATTACCCCGCTACCCAATGGTAAAATGCGTTACGAATGGAAAGAGCATCACCCCATTGTTTATTATTTGCTTTCGATTGCAGTCGGAAAATTTGCCGAATATAGTTTTTACGTTCATATTCCCGGTTTATCGGATAGCTTACTTGTTATGAACTATATTTATAAAGATCCACAATGTTTAATCGACAACAAAACCGACATTGACCGCACAGGCGATTTTTTGCGAATCTACAGCGACAAATTTGGGCTCTATCCCTTTGCTGATGAAAAATATGGGCATTGTCAGGTACCATTAGGCGGTGGCATGGAACATCAAACCATGACGACATTGGGTTTTTTTGTTCATTGGTTAGTGGCTCACGAAATGGCTCACATGTGGTTTGGCGATCATATTACTTGTGCCAATTGGCAAGATATATGGATCAATGAGGGTTTTGCTTCGTATGGAGAATATATCATATTGCAAAATTATTTCGACCAAGCTACTGCCGATGTAACCATGCGACATTTTCAATTCAGAGCACGCAAAGAACCTGAAGGATCTATTTATGTGCCGTTTGAAGTTGCCTGGGACGAAAACCGTATTTTTAATGGCAACTTAAGCTATAAAAAAGGAGCCGCTTTGATTCACATGATTCGATACTTATGCAACAACGATTCTGTTTTCTTTTATGGTCTTAAACAGCTCCAAAACATATATGGCGACAGCGTTTTAACAGGTGCCGATGTTCGTGATTTATATGAACAGATTACGGGCATTGATTTTCATCCTTTGTTCGACCAATACTATTATGGCAAAGGGTTTCCGATATACAACATTCGTTGGTGGCAAAATAGCACTCAAAATTTGTGGAACGATTTAATTATTCATATCGAACAAAGAGGTAGCTCGCAAGATAATAATCTTTTTACGATTCCCCTGCCTTTTAGAATTTACCATCAAGGCAATTATGAAGATGTGCGTTTGCCAATTAGCCAGAACATAGAAATACACAGCATTGCCACGCAAGGGCAAAAAATAGATTCTGTTCAATTCGACCCTCAAAACTGGATTCTCGATAGCCTTGAAAGCTTTAGTATTGCTATTGAACCGCTGGCAGTCGAAAACGAATATTTTACTGCTTATCCAAACCCTGCCAGTAATTTTATTATGATTGATTGCAATAAGCCTATGCTACAAACTAAGATTGAATTGTACAGTATGGACAATAAAAAAATATTTGAGACTAAAACGCAAGAGTTTCCTTTTATTCATCCGTTGAATTCGTCTTTTTCAAACGGTGTGTATTTTCTTAAAATCAAAACCTTGAATCGGTTCATTACTCAAAAAATAGTAATAAAGAAACAGTAAATTTATTCTTCTTTTGTTTTTATTACCCAACGATAGCCCAAGGTTTTAGTTTGATGAATTTTACCGTTATCTAATAGCCATTGTATTACTTTAGTCAGTTTGTCTTTTGGGAAAGCAGAGCCATTTAATATTTCTTCGAGTGTAAGAGTATTTTCTGAAATTTTACTCTTCAATTCTTGAACTATTAAATCAAATTCATACATCGATATTCCTAACTCATTTCGCTGTTTGCAAACATCGCACCTACCACAGCGATAAGGATTTTTTTCGCCGAAATACATCAACAAAAGCTGACTGCGGCACTTATTATTACTAAAAGCATAATTAATTACCTGTTCTATTCTATATTGCATACGTTTTTTGCGTAAAGTATAAGTTTCTTTACTTAACGTAATGTTTTTAGCATCGAGACGAGGTGTTAAATAAACAACAACTGCACCTTTTTTCTGTTCGTTATAGTCAATAATTTCGTATTTGTGAAGCAATCGGAGCCAATCAACAATCTTTTCAACGGGCAAGTTGGTTTTCTTGGCTAAACTGTTTTCGTCGATTCTTACATATTCGGTAAATAAGCCGCTGTAAGTTCGCAAAAGCAACTTAATAAACGGATCTTCTTTGGGATGTTGAATTTGGAAATTATATAAATCTTCGCGATTAGTTTTAAAAATGATGCGTGATGGATGCTCAATATCTTCTGATAAGCTAATATACTCATCCATATCGAGTAATTTCAGGGCATTGTAAGCAATCACTGGATTAAATTTGTAAAGAGTGATAAATTCTTCAAAACTGAAAAGCTTCTCAAGACCAATGCCACTGCCAATTGGTACTTGCAAATAATTGCCCAATGCATGATACACATTTCTAATCGTTTCGATAGGTGGAAAAGAAGCTTCAAAATTTTTAATAAGTTGGTCGCGGTCAATAGGCTCAACCAACATAATAGCATCGGCTTGTTTTTCGTCTCTCCCTGCACGTCCTGCTTCTTGAAAATACGCTTCAAGTGAGTCGGGTAAATCTAGGTGCACCACAAAACGCACATCGGGTTTGTCAATACCCATTCCAAAAGCGTTGGTAGAGACCATAATTCGTGTTCTGTTTTGCTTCCAATCGTCTTGCTTCCGGTTTCTCTCGCTCATGGTTAAACCAGCGTGGTAAAAATCGGCTGAAATTCCGTTCTTTTTGAGCAATGTTGCAAACTCAACTGTTTTTCGTCTGTTTCTTACATATACCACTCCCGTTCCTTGGTATTTTTTGCATATTTGAATAAAATCATTGATTTTGGTATCGGTATGCTTTACAATATATGTCAAATTTTTACGTTCAAACGATTTTTGAAAAACATTTTTTTGTTTGAACTTTAATTTTTCCTGAATATCGTCCACAACTTCGGGTGTTGCAGTAGCCGTTAGGGCTAAAACGGGCACACCACGTAAAAACTCTCTTATTTCGGCAATATTTAAATACGCCGGTCTGAAATCGTATCCCCATTGCGATATGCAATGTGCTTCGTCCACAGCAATCAAGTTAATTTTCATGCTCAACAATCGTTCGCGGAAAAGTGATGTTTGTAAACGTTCGGGTGAAACATATAAGAACTTCATTTCCTTATCAAAGCAGGCATTATCGAGGTTTATCATAATTTCATGAAAAGACATACCCGAAACAATGAGGGTTGCTTTAATTCCTTTTTGTCGCAAATTCTCGACCTGGTCTTTCATTAAAGCAATGAGCGGTGAAATAACTAAGCACAAACCCGGTTTAGCAAGAGCCGGAACTTGAAAAGTGATAGACTTTCCACCACCCGTAGGCAATAGCCCTAAGGTATCTTTGCCTTGGTAAACCGAACGGATAATATCTTCCTGTAATTCTCTAAATGCCGAATAACCCCAATATTGCTTTAATATTTCTTTAAAAATCATAGTGGAAGCAAATATAATCAATATTTATTAGTTTTCTATGCTAATACTTACAGTAATAAACGTATATCATATTTAAATTTAAATAATATAATGTACATTTGCAATAAAAAAACTATGGCCAGTATTTTAATTGTCGATGATGAACGTAGCATTCGCAATTCGTTAAAAGATATTTTAGAGCATGAATCATACTCGGTTGAGACAGCTGAAAATGGTTTTCTAGCTCTTGATGTCTTAAAACAAAAAAATATTGACTTAGTACTCTGCGATATTAAAATGCCACAAATGGATGGCATAGAATTACTTGAAAATATCTTACAACATTATCCAAATATTTCAGTAGTAATGATTTCTGGGCATGGAGATATTGAAACTGCCGTCAATTGTATAAAGAAAGGAGCCTACGATTTTATTCAAAAGCCATTAGACTTAAACCGAATTTTAGTTACTGTTCGCAATGCTTTAGATAAAACTAAATTGGTAAACGAAACAAAAACGCTTCGCAAAAAAATATATTCAAAGTACGAAATGATAGGCTCTTCGTCGGCAATAAAAAAGGTTCATGAATTAATAGAAAAAATAGCTCCCACCGATGCCCGCGTTTTAATTACCGGCGAAAATGGTAGTGGCAAAGAATTGGTTGCTCATATGATACACGAAAAAAGTAATCGTGCCAATGCTCCTTTTATTGAAGTAAACTGTGCTGCAATACCATCTGAACTTATTGAAAGTGAATTATTCGGACACGAAAAAGGTTCGTTTACTTCTGCTATAAAACAACGAATCGGTAAATTTGAGCAAGCTCATGGAGGCACTCTATTTCTCGACGAAATAGGCGATATGAGTTTAGCTGCACAAGCCAAAGTATTACGTGCTTTACAAGAAAATAAAATAACCCGAGTGGGAGGAGAAAAAGATATTGCTGTAAATGTAAGAATCATTGCTGCTACCAACAAAAACTTACGAGAAGAAATTGAAAAACAAAACTTCAGAGAAGACTTATATCATCGTTTAAGCGTTATTGTTATACATGTTCCCTCACTCAATGAACGCAAAGAAGATATTCCCGATTTAGTGCAATATTTTATTGAAAAAATTTGTAACGAATACGGAATGCCCAAAAAAGAAATAGAAGCTAATGCTATCGAAGAATTACAAAAAAAAGAATATAAAGGCAACATACGTGAACTACACAATATTATAGAACGCCTTATTATTTTAAGTAATCAAACCATTACATTAGATGATGTTAACAAATACGTATAGTTATGAAAATACTTGAAAAAATATTAATTGCATTATTTATTCTATCTATCTTGCTAAAAGCATTTAACATTAATTATTCTGATGTTTTTTTTATTATTTGTCTTTCTATGCTTGCATTACACTATTTCCCATTTAGTATATATACAATCATAAATATAAAAACACAACCACAATTACTCAATTACAGCTTATTTTATGGTTTTGTATTAAGCTTTGGTTTAGTGGTAATTCTTTTAAACATATTAAAGCCGTTACCTTATGGAACTTTTGGTATAAATCAATTTCTATCCATTACTGCAATTGTCTTATTGATCATATCGCTACTTTCTTCTTTTATAAAATTCAAAAAACTAATATCACAACAGCTTCCGGATAATCGCTTTTTTTATTACATTATTTATCGCTGTTTAGTTCTCATCATATTAATTATATTAGCCTATCTACCTTCTACTCATAGCTAAAAATCTAAGTTCATATTTAACTTATACATTCATTTACACTCTATATAAATAGCTAACTTTGTAATTGTATAATTGCAGATAATATTGTATTTTTAATGTTTAATCGATCAAAGATGAAATTTTTATATAAAATACTGATATTAAGCATATTGCCATTTATGGTGAGAGCCCATCCCGTACATATTACCGTAACTAATATTGAGCCCAATGCATCAAAAGCATGTTTTGAAGTATCTATAAAAATATTTACAGACGATTTAGAAAGTGCCATTAGCCAAGAGTTTAAAAAAAATATTGGTTTAATTGCCCAAAAACCTTCTTCCGATATAAATAAACTATTTTTAAATTATATCAACGATCATTTCAAAATCAAAATTAACGACCAATTTATTCACCCTTCAAAAGTTAAATTCATTAAATATTCTACAGTAGAAAATGCTACTTGGCTATATTTTGAATTTAAAATACCTAGTAAAATAAAGCACATAAGTCTATACAACAATCTTTTAAATCATCTTTACCCAGATATGACAAATTTAGTAATAATAAAATGGAACCAGCAAGAACAAGGTTATACTTTTACAAAATCGCAAACTGAACATTCTGTTATATGAAGCACATTAAACTAATAATATTATTCTTTACTCTACAAACTGCCTCATGGGCAACCCATAACCGTGCAGGCGAAATAAGGTATAGGCACCTATCGGGTTACACATACGAAATTACAATGGTAACCTATACCTATACCCTTTCTCAAGCCGATAGACCCGAGTTAGAAGTTCAGTGGGGCGATGGCACAAGTTCTATTGTACCCAGAGTATCTAAAATAGAATTACCTAACGACTATTATTTTAAAAATACCTATGTTGGCACTCATACTTTTCCAGGACCTGGAATTTATAAAATTACCATGGAAGATCAAAATCGAAATTATGGAGTAAAAAATATACCTAATTCGGTTGAAGTTCCCTTTACCATTCAAACAACACTCAATATAAACCCTACCGTAGGCAATAACTCAACTCCAATGCTCACCTATCCTCCTATTGACAAAGCAAAATTAAATGCTACCTTTATTCACAACCCAGGTGCATACGATCCCGACGGTGATAGCTTAGCATACAGGCTAACTGTATGTTTAGGCGAAAATGGGCAACCTATTCCCGGATACGTTTTTCCATATGCCAGCGATTCGCTAGTAGTTAATCATATTACAGGCGATTTAATTTGGGAACGCCCACAACAAACCGGTATATACAATGTAGCGATGATAATAGAAGAATGGCGTTGGTACGATCAAACAAAAAATTATATTAAAATTAGTGAACTTGAACGAGATATTCAAATAGAGGTAGTAGAATCGAGCAATACCCCACCCACACTCCCTAACCTTTTAGACCTTTGTGTTTGGGCAGGAGATTCAATTAGCTTTCAGGTTACTACTACCGACCCTCAAAACGATAGAATAACACTAAATGCATATGGAGGACCATTTGAAGTGAGCGAATCGCCAGCACATTTCGATACTCTTGTTGGATATGGACCTTTAACTAATACTTTTTCTTGGCAAACAAAATGTTCGCACATCAAACGATTTCCATATCTTGTAGTTTTCAGAGCTAAAGATCATAATCCCGATGTTTTTTTAGCTACACAAGAAAAAGTTTATATTCAAGTAATATGTCCTCCTATTCAAACATTAAATTTAAGTCCAACTTCAAATTCTATTACTCTAAATTGGTCAAAAAGTCCTTGTCCACAAGCAATATATTACGATATTTATCGAAAAGTAAACCCATCAGGCTGGAATCCTGATAGTTGTGAAACCGGTATTCCTCCAAACCTTGGATATGTAAAAATACACTCAACAACTAGCGTATTAGACACCAGTTACCTCGATAACAACAACGGATTAGGACTACCACAAGGTTATACATACTGCTATCGAATCGTTTCGGTCTTTTCCGATCAAGCTCAAAGTGTTGCTTCTGTTGAAGCTTGTACCAATTTAGTAAAAGGTATTCCTGTTATTACACATGTTAGTGTAGATAGTACCGATTACCAAAAAGGCAAAATTTACGTTGAATGGTCAAAACCAACCGAATTCGACAGCATTGCAGCACCCGGTCCCTATAAATACTTAATTTACCACTCTCCCGACTTTTGGGGACAACAACTAAACCTCATTGACTCCTTAAACCAAATAAACGACACCACTTACGTAGATACTTTATTAAATACTCAACAATTTCCATATAGCTATAAAATAGAATTTTACAACGATCAACCAGGGAATCGTTTTCTTATTGGCTATCCATCACTAGCATCGAGCATTTATTTAAACTCACAACCCGACGACAATAAAGTTCATCTTTCGTGGCAAAAGAACACACCATGGACAAATACCCAATATGTTATTTATCGATTAAATGCTTCATCAGCTACATGGGATTCTATTGCAACTACATCTGAAACACTATTTATTGATGATAGCCTTATAAATAACAATGAATATTGCTACCGAGTAAAAGGCTTAGGATATTATTTTTCAGGTAACTATAATGTACCATTTATCAATTTTTCGCAAATTAAGTGTGAAACTCCCAAAGATACAACCGCCCCTTGCCCTCCACACCTTAACATAAAATCAGAATGCAACCTTTACCAGAATATACTTACATGGACAAACCCCAATCGTTATTGTTGCGACGATGTAATTGGCTACCGCATTTATTACGCTTCAACCCTTAACGGAACTATGAATTTAATTGCCGAAAAAAATACCCCTAATGACACTACATTTATTCATATTCCTACTTACTCTTTAGCTGGTTGTTACTTAGTAACAGCCGTTGATTCTTTTTTAAACGAAAGCTCATTACTACATAAAGTATGCATTGATGAGTGCACCTATTATGAATTGCCCAATATTTTTACTCCTGATGCCAACGGTCAGAACGACTATTATAAGCCAGGACCTTATCGTTTTGTCGAAAAAGTAGATATGAAAATATATAATCGCTGGGGCAAATTGATATTTCAAACCGACAACCCAGATATCATGTGGGACGGTAAAGATATGGACTCCAAAAAAAGAGTTACCGATGGTGTTTACTACTACATTTGCGACGTTTACGAACGCCGATTAACTGGCATTGAACCTAGAGCTATAACCGGTTTTATTCAAGTACTAACTATTAAAAAGAGTGGGAACGAATGAGAAAAATTGTTATTTTTTTAGTGTTGCTTACACATGCTACTCTTTTCTATGCTCAAACTCCATTTAAATATATTAAAGCTAATATTGCATTGTTTCATCACGATACTATATCTGCAATTCAATATTTACAAGATACTTTAAACCAAAACTCTAATCAACCTTATGCGCTTAAAAATATTGGCAATATTTATTCAAAATTAGGTAAATATGCCGAAGCAAACGATTATTACTTCAAATTATTAACCCTAAACGATTCATCCATCATATATGACATTGTAAAAAATTATGCACATTTAAAAAATAAAGAAAAAACCATAGAATGGTTGAAAATATATCTTAAAACTACGCAAAAACAACCCGAAAACAGCATTCGTTCTAATCCTATTTTTAATTTTTTAAACAATGAAAAAAGTTGGAACGAATTATGGAAAAACAACTGGTTTTCTGATTTAGAAATAAAATTAGCCGATATTGTTTATTTATATGAAAAAAAAGACATCAACAATCTTATCGAAACCATTGACGAAGCTTTAAAAATATTTCCTTCTCAAATAGACCTTGAATTATGGAGGGCAAAAGCTTTTTTACTTGGTGAAAATCATTCAGAAGCACTCAAATCAATCAATAAAATACTAAAAAGCAATCCTAATCATATCGAAGCTTTAGTATTAAAATCGGCTATTTTTAACATTCAAAAAAAATATAAAAACGTTGCTACAACAATGCTTCAAATATACAACACACAACCTTGGGAAATTCAATGGAAATATAAAGCAGCCGAAGCATTCAACAAAGCATCGTTATATAAAGAAAGTATTAGAGAATTAGATTTCTATATTCAATTTGACACAACTTATGCTCAAGCCTTTTATTTACTTGGAAATGCTTTCTACCAACTAAAACAAAAAGATGAAGCCATCAAACAGTATACAAAAGCCATTCATTTATATCAAGGCGATCCCGATTATTACTACGAAAGAGCTTTATGCTATTACGATAAAGAACAAAATGAAAAAGCATTTAGCGATTTATGTATGGCATTAGATTTAAAACCAACCGATGGCAGGTATTATTATCAACGTGGCTTAGTAAACTATGCCCTGAATAAAGCTTCGGGAGCATGTCGCGATTTCGAACGAGCCAAACAACTTGGAGTTTTAAAAGCCGAAGATTATATTCAACGCTATTGTAAAGGGAAATAAATTATGACTACATTGGAAATTAACATTGAACTACCCATTATAAATGATAATATTGACGAAATTCTCGTTGCCGTTTTATCAGAAATCGGCTTCGAAGGCTTCTTTAACGACGAAACCATGCTCAAAGCATATATTGAAGAAAATGCGTTCAACAAAGACCAATTTGAACAATTATTATTTCAATTTCTACCCAATGCTCATTATTCGATAGCAACCTTACCCAACAAAAACTGGAATGAACAATGGGAAAAAACTTACGAACCTGTGATAATTGATAAACGTTGCATTATTAAAGCACCCTTTCATCAAATAGAAAAAAAATATCCTCTTGAAATCATTATAAATCCTAAAATGGCTTTTGGTACTGGACATCACCAAACCACCCAACTCATAATTGAACGTTTATTCGAAATAAATTTAAAAAACAAAAAAGTAATTGATGCCGGGTGCGGAAGCGGTATTTTATCGATTGCAGCCGAAAAATTAGGTGCATCTCAGATATGGGCTTTCGACATAGACGAATGGTCGGTAATAAACACCATTGAAAATATTGAACTAAATAAATGCAAAAACATAATCGTTAAAAAAGGGACTATAAATGATATAAAACCTCAACCTGCACATATTATACTTGCCAACATCAACAGAAATATACTACTCAACGAAATGACACACTACAATAAATGCTTAGACCCCGACGGATTACTTATTATTAGCGGTTTTATAAAACCCGATGTTGATATTTTATTGCAAAAAGCACAACAAGAAGGTTTTATAAATATAGATTCGTATCATAAAAATGAATGGTTTTGTTTAGCATTAAAAAAATTATAAAAATGAAAAAGTTAATATTAATAGGATTATTTTATATTATTTTTATTAATAGTTATGCACAAATATTAAAAGAATTTTCGTCTAAACCCGAAGAATATATAATACAACTTAAAGAACTTATTGAAGCTAAAGATAAAAAAACTGGTAAAGAAATATTTGAAGAACTTTTACCATTATGGAATAGTGGCTACTATAATAATAATGACAAAAACAATATAATAAGTGTTTCAAATGAACTACTAAATAAACGAGCATTACCTATTCCACATTTTGAAAGTTTTTCGCGTACACTTCTTGCTTTTTCTAAACAAAATATTGCTAAAAACGATTTCGAAGAGTGGCTAAAAGGGCTCAGCTATTTATGTCGTAAAAAAACAGCCACCTTAAACTCAATTGACAATTACCTCGATAACATTCTCTACTTTATTCAAAAAAAATACTTATCCAAAACATCAACCGTAAAATGGAAAACGCGTAACTCAACAGCAAAGCTTATTTTCGATGGAAACCAATTGTTAATTCAAGTAGGGAAAGGCGATATTGTTTGCTTTTCAAAAAACGACAGTTCTGTAATATATAATACCGAAGGCATTTACAATGCTTATACACAGCAATGGACAGGTTTTAACGGCAAAGTTACATGGGAAAGAACAGGATTAAAACCTTCAGAAGTTTATGCTCAATTAAGCCGTTATCAGATAGACATGAAAAAATCGAGCTTCGAAGCCGATTCAGTTACGCTTATATACAAACGATATTTTAATGAACCTTTATTAGGAATGCTATCCGAAAAAGTAATGGCCGATGTAGATACTCAACGAGCTATTTATCCTCAATTTAAATCTTATTCAAAACGGCATAGAATTAAAAACATTTTTCCCAATATAAACTACGATGGTGGTTTTTCACTTAAAGGCAATCGGTTTATCGGCGAAGGTACAAGCGAACAAATGGCTATTTTAACTATTTTTCGCAACGACACATTGAAACTTAAAGTAGCTTCTCGTTCTTATATATTTAGAGAAAATGAAATTAATAGCCAAAATGCAAGCATTACAATTTATATCGATAAAGATTCTATCTACCATCCTGGACTTATTTTTTCGTTCGATGCTCCTAAAAATTTACTCTCTCTTATACGCAACAACGAAGGCACAAAAATTAGCCCTTACTACGACTCATATCATCGATTAGAGCTCGATTTTCCTTACCTTTCATGGAAAATAAACGAGCCTCAAATGCTATTTAAACCCATTCCCAAAGCTACTAACAAAAAAGCCATTTTTACATCGATGGATTATTTTAGTCGTAGCAAATACCTCGAATTACAAGGACTTGATATGAAAAATCCTTTACAAGAAATTCGAAGCCTCAGCAAAAAATTAAACGATAGAAATTTTACCGAAAAAGAATTTGCCGACCATATTCGCATGAGCTTGCCGCAAACCCGCCAAATATTGCTGAACTTAGCTTTTAAAGGATTTATTAATTACTCGCTCGAAACCGGACAAGTTTATGTCAACGATAAAACATTTTTTTACCTTCAATGTAGTGTAGGACAAAAAGACTACGATGTTATCAATTTTGAATCGAACGTAGTTGGCGACGATTACAATGCACTCCTTAGCTTGCTCGACAACAATCTTAAATTAAAAGGTGTACAAGAAATATTTTTATCCGACTCGCAAAATGTAGCTATTTTCCCAAAAGACCAACAAATTATTATTAAAAAAAATCGTGACTTTGTTTTTGACGGTAAAGTTCGTGCTGGATTATTCTTATTTGTTGGCTCTAATTTTTCGTTTACTTATGACCAGTTTAAGCTAACACTAACCGATATCAATACTATAAAAATGCGTGTTCAAACAGACGAACTCGATAAATATGGTAATAAAGTTCAAAGAGATTTAACTAGTATTATAGAAAATGCAACAGGCGAACTATTACTCGATGAACCGAACAACAAAAGTAGTGTTAAACGTATTCCCAAATACCCAATCTTTAATAGCAAAAAAGATAGTTATGTTTTTTACGATTATCAATCAGTTCATAATGGAGTTTACAAACGTGATAATTTTTATTTCCAAATATATCCTTATTCGCTCGATAGTATAAACACCCTAACAAAGAAAAACTTATTATTTAAAGGTCATTTTGTATCGGCAGGAATTTTTCCACCATTCGACGACATATTAAGTGTACAAGAAGATTATTCTCTTGGATTTAAACGCAATACTCCAACCGATGGGTTTCCTACCTACGGAGGTAAAGGCAATTATAAGAATCAAATATATCTAAGTAATCGCGGTTTACGTGGCGATGGTGAACTTGTATTCGTTAAAGCCAAAGCTCTATCAGACGATTTTATTTTCTTCCCCGATTCCATGAACACCACTGCTAAAGAATTTAGTATCGAAAAACAATCTAAAGGAGTTGAATTTGCTTCTGTTCAAGGTAAAAACATTTATATACACTGGATGCCATATAAAGACGAAATGTTAGCATCTAATACAAACCAACCATTTGATATGTACGACAAACAAGCTACTTATACCGGTACGCTCAAAATTGAACCTAAAGGCTTATCGGGATGGGGCAAATTAGAATTCGCCACAGCTCAACTTTTATCACAAGACTTTAATTTCAAAGAACACATTGTCGATGCCGATACATCAAACTTTAACCTTAAAACACTCGACAATTCCGATTTTTCATTCAAAACCAACAACGTAAAATCGCATATCGATTTCAATGAACGAAAAGGTGAATTTCAAAGCAATGGCGAAGCTTCGTTCGTAGAATTTCCACAAAACAAATACATTTGCTACATGGACCAATTTACCTGGTATATGGACAAAGAAGAAATAGAAATGAGCGCTAGTAAACGTGCTTTAGATAAGCTACCAGAAAATAAAGAAAATCTTAGCCCAACCGAGGCCGAAGATGTTCAATTAAAAGGCTCGCAATTTATATCCATACATCCTAATCAAGACTCATTAAGCTTTATTGCTCCAAATGCAAAATATAATTTACGGAAATATATTATCACCGCAAACGAAGTAAAGCTTATACGCGTTGCCGATGCTACGGTTTACCCCGGCGATGGTAAAGTAGTTGTTGAAAAAAACGCAGTCATGCAAACACTCAAAGAATCAAAAATAATTGCCAATAATACTAACCGTTATCATACTATTTACAATGCTACTACCAATATTTATGGTAAAAAAAGCTATTCATCTAGCGGATATTACGACTACGTTGATGAAACCAATAATAAGCAAACCATAAAATTCGACATTGTTAGCGTAGATTCTACCTATCAAACATATGCAAAAGGTAAAATTGGCATAACCGAAAACTTTACTCTAAGCCCAAACTTTGCATATACAGGCGATGTATACTTACAAGCCAACAATCAATTCTTAACATTTGAGGGTTCTACTAAAATTTCACACGAATGCGAGACCATGAACCGTTATTGGGTTAACTTTAAAGCTACCATCAACCCAAAAGAAATTTTTATACCTATCGGCGATAGTCTTCGCGACATTAATAATAATCGCCTTAATTCTGGATTCTATGTTACCAACGACTCCATTCATATTTATCCCGCTTTTCTTACCAAACGAAAAAATTACAGCGACATCGCTGTATTTAAAGCTACAGGCTTTTTAACATTCGATAAAAAAGATTCTAAATACAAAATATCGAACAAAGAAAAATTACAAGAATTTAACTTGCCTGGCAATTATTTAAGCTTACACCGATCAGCTTGTAATATGTATGGCGAAGGCAAAATTGATTTAGGAGTTAATTTTGGTCAATTAAAACAAACAACCGTTGGCAGTATCAACGAAGATCTCATAAAAGGCGATATTTATATCGAACTCATTTATGCACTTGATTTTTTTATCGAAAACAAATGTATGGACATTTTTACCAAAGACATCAATAACATTAGTGGTTTAGAGCCTGTCGATTTAACACGAAATGCTTATATTAAAGGCATGTACGAACTTGTAGGCGAAGTTAAAGCAAACGAACTATTTAGCGAATATAGTTTAGGTAAATTCAAAAAAATGCCCAAAGAACTTGAGCATACTTTAGTACTAAACGACTTAAAACTAAAATGGAATCCTAAAACACACTCTTATATATCAGATACCATTATCGGAGTTGGTAGTTGTGGAAAAGAATATATAAACCGAATGACTAAAGGCTATTTAGAAATAATAAAAAAACGAAGTGGCGATAAATTTAACCTTTATCTTGAACTTAGCGATAATGTATGGTACTACTTCTCATATTCCAATAACTTAATGCAAGTACTATCGAGTAACGAAGATTTTAACACCATAATTAAAACATTAAAACCCGATCAACGTAAACTCGAAGTAGAAAAAGGACAAGCTCCTTATTCGTATTTCTTAGCTGCACCAACAGCAATGAAAAAATTTAAAAAACATTTTCAAGATTTATTAGAAAATACCGATACAAACACAGACGAATCTGAAGAAGCAGAAGAAAAAAATAAAAATAATGAATAAATAACATGCATCGTCTATTCAGAACAAAACCCATTCATCAAGCTATTAGTGAAGTTAACCACGACTCCAAAACTTCATTAAAAAAAAGCCTCAATTTATTTGACCTCACATCGTTAGGCATTGCTGCCATTATAGGTGCTGGCATCTTTAGCACTATAGGTACAGCAGCAGCACAAGGAGGACCAGCGGTATCGGTTTTATTCATTTTTACAGCGATTGCTTGTGCCTTTTCAGCTCTATGTTATGCCCGTTTTGCCTCTTCAATTCCAGTTAGCGGAAGTGCTTACACCTATGCTTATGTGGCTTTTGGCGAACTTTTAGCATGGATTATTGGCTGGGATTTAATTATGGAATATGCTGTTGGAAATATAGCAGTTGCTATCTCGTGGAGCGATTATTTTACAGCACTTTTAAGAGGTCTTCACTTACATATACCCGAATTTTTAACAGTCGATTATGTTACTGCATTTAGAGGGTTTAACGAAGCTCAACAACAAATAAACCAAGGTCAAACACTCTATAGTTTATCATACCCTTTACAAGAAGCATATTTAGCCTATACTCATGCACCCACTATTGGAGGACTAAAAATAATTGCCGATATTCCTGCATTTGGCATTGTAACGATTATAGCTACCTTAGTTTATATTGGCATACAAGAATCGAAAATTGCAGGCGATTTTATGGTTATTTTAAAAGTTTTGGTTTTATTAATGGTAATCACTGTTGGTGCTTTTTATATCAACCCTTCCAACTGGTCACCATTTGCTCCCAACGGCTTTGCTGGAGTGATGAAAGGAGTAGCTGGAGTATTTTTTGCTTACATTGGATTCGACGCTATAAGCACTACAGCCGAAGAATGCAAAAATCCACAACGCGACCTTCCACGTGGAATGATACTGGCTCTCGTTATTACAACTGCACTTTATGTTATTATTAGTCTTGTGCTTACAGGTATGATAAAATACAATGAATTGGGGGTGGGCGATCCCCTTTCATATGCTTTCGAAAAATATGGCTTAACTAAGTTTTCTGGTATTATTGCCTTAAGTGCTGTAATTGCCATGGCTAGCGTGCTTTTAGTATTTCAAGTTGGACAACCACGTATATGGATGGTAATGAGCCGCGACGGACTCCTACCAAAACAATTTTCATACATACATCCTCGTTATAGAACACCTTCGTTTGCTACAATTGTTAATGGAATATTTGTAGCTATACCTGCTTTATTCCTCAACTTAACAGAAGTTACCGACCTCACTAGTATTGGCACCCTATTCGCCTTTGTTTTAGTATCGGGAGGCATACTATTTCTCGACGACAAAAAAAGTAAACGTAAGCTAGAAGGTAAGTTTAAAATCTGGTATATCAATGCACGTTATACCATACCTATATTATGGCTTGTTTTTATAATTATTTTATATGTCAATGCTATAAAACTAGAAGATGTTATTAACTATTTAACCCTTCCTCACATTATTTTTTTTATAGTTGCTATGCTTGCAAGCATATTTGCTGTTATTCGCGAATGGTCAAGTATTCCATTATTAGGCTTACTTACTAACCTTTATTTGATGTCGGAACTTGGAATTACTAATTGGCTACGATTCTTAATATGGCTTGCAATTGGATTATTTATTTATTTTGGATATGGTATAAATAAAAGTAAATTAAATCAAGTTAAATAATTATGATAAACCACCATTTTTTTTTGATTTTTCTCTTGATTTACCTACCATTTAGTAGTTATAACCAAGATTTAACAACTTTTTTCGAAAAAAGTGATTTTAAACGTACCCCTCGTTACGATTCTACCGTTTGGTATTGTCAACAATTATCCCAATCTGCTCCTTTTATACATTTATCGAGTATAGGCAAAAGTCACGAAGGACGTGATATCATATTGCTTATTGCTGCTTCAAATCAAGAATTTACTCCCGAAAAAGCTAAAGCTTCTGGCAAAAACATTATTCTTATTCAAGCAGGGATACATGCTGGCGAACCCGATGGAAAAGATGCAGGATTTTTGCTATTTAAAGAATTTATTCAAAAAGAAGAAACTCGTAAACTACTCAACGACAACATTGTACTTTTTATTCCTATTCTCAATGTCGATGGGCACGAACGTTTTGGTGCTTTCAACCGCATTAACCAAAATGGTCCTATTGAAATGGGCTGGCGATGCAATGCACAAAACCTAAATCTTAACCGCGATTATTTAAAGGCTCAATCAAACGAGATAAAAGCATGGCTAAATCTTTTTTACAACTGGAAACCCCATTTCTTTATAGATTGTCATGTTACCGATGGTGCCGATTATCAATATCCGATTACTTATGCATTAGAAATATATGGCAGCATGCACGATTCAATTACATATTGGCAAAAAGAAAAATTGCTGCCACCACTTGAACAAAGAATGGAAAAAGCAGGTTACCCTATTTTTAGATACGTAAGTTTTCGCAACTGGTTTGACTTCGAAAGCGGTTTAAGCGCATGGGTTACCCCTCCATCGCTTTCGCAAGGGCTTACAGCCTTAGTTGAATGCCCTGGACTCCTTATCGAAAGCCACATGTTAAAAAACTACAAAACTCGAGTAATGGGAACCTATTACATGCTGAAAAATGTTCTCCAGTTGCTCTCAGAACAAAAAAATACACTAAAAAAATACTTACAAATATCAACACATTACAATACTTATCCCAAACAACTACCTGTTACATTTAAAGCGTTGCCCGATAGTCAATTAGTAAAATTCAAAGGAGTAGAATATACCGTCGAAAACAGCGATTTATCGGGTGGAAAATGGTTTAAGTATCAACCTACAAAACCTAAAACCTATACCTTACCTTTGTTCGATCATTTTGTTCCAGATAAAATCATTAATATTCCAAATTATTATATCATTCCCTGTGGATGGACCGATAAAATAAAACCCTACCTCGATTTGCATAGAATCAATTATCGTTATTTAGCAAACGACACCATTCTGGACGTTTCACTTTATAAATTTAATAATGTTAAATTAGCTTCTTCATCATACGAAGGATGTCAACGTGTTAATTATTTTGAAAGTACATCTTTTAAACGTAAAGAAAAATACATACGTGGATCTATTATTATTCCTACCCATCAACCTCACTTTAAAGTACTTATTCATTTGTTAGAACCTGATGCTCCTGCATCGCTTTTTGCTTTTGGCTTTTTTAACGCCATTTTTGAACAAAAAGAATATGGCGAGACCTATGTATTAGAAGCTTTAGCTCGCGAAATGCTTAAAAACGACAGCATTCGAAAAAAATTCAATGACTTTAAACAAAATAATCCCAAAATTAGCAGTTATGAAATGCTCAATTGGTTTTATCTAAATTCTCAATATTCAGACCCTTACCTAAATGTTTATCCTATTGGTAAAATACAATAATGCCATATTGTCTCCTTCATTATTCCAAATACTGACACTTTGACATTATTTATAGCTTGGTATATAAATTGAAAATAACCTCATCGAAAAGTTAAACCAAAAATAAAAGGAGGACCAAGCTATGTTACCAGTAATTAAAAATTCAATGCCAAGCTTAATGAGCGATTTTTTAGGCGATGACTTATTTGACAATTTCTTTGGCTTTATTCCAGCCGTTAAAAATCCTGCAACCGTAAACATTATCGAAGACAAAAACAACTTCCGCTTAGAAGTTGCAGCTCCAGGCCTTGAAAAAGAAGATTTTAAAATTGATCTTCACAATGATGTACTAACCATTAGTGCCGAAAAAAAGGAAGAAAAAGAAGAAAAAGACAAAAAGTACTTACGTCGTGAATTTAACTACTGCAGCTTCAAGCGTTCATTTGCACTACCCGAATATGTAGATGCAGACAAAATTGAAGCTAAGCACAAAAATGGGATTTTAACGGTAATTATTCCTAAAAAAGAAGAAGCCAAAGAAAAAGAACCTAAAACTATAAAAATTAGCTAATTAACAAGAATTTTAAAGAAAGCAGTGGGTGTTATACTCACTGCTTTTTTATTTTAAAACAACCTTAAGTTATTAACAATTTGGTTATTTTTTTTTGTTTATAGTCTATTAAATGCATTTAGTAACCTTAATATTCAAGCATTTAGCATTATATTACTAAATGTTGATAAATATCTTTTTTTTAAACGGTTATGAATATTTATCTTTGTGCTCCGAATAAACCAAATTTTTTTTATATGACAAAAAAGAATGTTATTATCATTGGGGCAGCGGGACGCGATTTCCACAATTTTAATGTGTATTTCCGTGGCAACGCTAATTACAATGTAGTTGCGTTTACAGCAACTCAAATTCCCGACATTGATGGTCGTAAATATCCTAAAGAATTAGCTGGGGAAGACCTTTACCCTGATGGTATTCCCATTTACAACGAATCCGATTTACCCAAACTTATTAAAGATTTAAAAGTAGACATTTGTGTTTTTGCATACAGCGATGTAATGCATCAGCAAGTAATGAACATAGGTTCTATTGTAATGGCTGCCGGTGCAAGCTATATGCTTCTTGGTCCTAACGATACCATGCTCAAATCGACAAAGCCTGTAATTGCAGTTGGAGCTACCCGTACAGGATGTGGCAAAAGTCAAACTTCGCGCCGCATTATCGAAGTTTTAATGAAACTCGGTTTAAAAGTAGTTGCAGTTCGTCACCCCATGCCATACGGCGATTTAGTTAAACAAAAAGTTCAACGTTTTGCAACCGTTGAAGATTTGAAAAAACACAACTGCACCATCGAAGAAATGGAAGAATACGAACCACATGTTAAACGTGGCAATGTCATTTATGCTGGTGTTGATTACGAAGCTATTTTGCGTGCTGCCGAAGACGATCCTAATGGATGCGATGTTATACTTTGGGATGGTGGCAACAACGACTTCCCATTTTACAAACCCGATTTAATGGTTGGTGTTGCCGACCCATTACGTCCAGGTGCTGAAGTTAGCTTCCACCCTGGCGAAACAGTTGCTCGTATGGCCGATGTTATCGTTATTAACAAAATTGATAGCGCCACATTAGACAACATTAACCTGGTACGCGATAACTTACGCAAAATTAACCCTAACGCTACCATCGTAGATGCTGCTTCTCCGCTCACAGTTAGCAATCCTGAACTTATCAAGGGCAAACGCGTATTAGTGGTTGAAGACGGACCAACCTTAACCCACGGACATATGCGTATGGGTGCCGGTACAGTCGCCGCTCAAAAATATGGTGCTGCCGAATTAGTTGACCCACGCAACTATGCTGTTGGCAAATTAGCCGATACCTTTGTAAAATACCCCAATATAGGCACACTATTACCTGCTATGGGATACGGCGAAGAACAAATTAGAGACCTCGAACGTACCATCGATAACACTCCTTTCGATGTATTAGTCGTAGCAACCCCTATCGATTTGAGCCGCGTTATTCGAATTACTAAACCTTATGTTACTGTTGGTTACGAACTTCAAGAAATTGGAACACCCAACCTTGAACAAATTTTAACCGAATTTGTAAAAAAAAAGAACTTAGTAAAAGCTAATGCTTGCTGCTAATTGCTAAATATTAAAATAATTTAAATAAAGAGGCTGTCTCAAAAGGACAGTCTTTTTTATTGATAAAAAACGGATATTCAACCTTCTTATTAGGCTAAAGAAAATCATTCGATTTTAATAGTTTTATTCTCTAAAACTTTACCATTGACCATTAACGAGTAGAAATATAAACCTGCTTGTTGCTTACTGGCATCCCAATCGACACTATAATTACCAGTCTGTTGATATTCATTTACCAAGTTAGTTATTCTGC